>JABDPP010000237.1 GCA_013042765.1 Litoreibacter sp. | reverse complement strand
CGCCAGCGTGTCCATATCCCGGTAGATCGTGCGCACCGACACATTGAGGTCGCGTGCGAGGTCTTCGGCGCGGTGGAGCCGACCGTCGCGCAGAAGGACAATGAGGTCGAACAGGCGGTCGGACCGTCCGGGCCGGTGCACTTTTTGACTGTTAGAAGTTTGCGTTGCCATCGCGTTCGTCACCATCCGAAGTGATTCTACCCTGCAAGGTCGATATAGTTCTGCAGTACTGACACTAACCTGTCAGGAGCTTGAGGGCGAGACCGTGGCTAGCATGAAAACCGCGCCGGGGATGGCAAAAATCCCCGTTTGCGGCCATTTGCGCCTTTCCCCCCGGAGATCAAAGCCCTAAATAACCGTTCAGGAATTTGACGGGCGCCCTCGCGCCCCTAGGAGAAATGACATGCTTAATAACATCGGCCTACCCGGCCTTCTTCTGATCGCCGTTGTTGTCCTCGTTCTGTTCGGGCGTGGCAAGATTTCCTCGCTGATGGGCGAGGTCGGCAAGGGCATCACAGCCTTCAAGAAGGGCGTGGATGACGGCAAAAAAGAAATCGACGCCGCTGCGGTCGAAGAAGCCAAGGACGTCACGCCCGAGAACGAAAAAGACAAAGCCTGATCCCGGAATTAGGGGGCACCGTCCATGTTTGACATCGGCTGGACCGAACTTCTCGTTATTGGCCTTGTGGCGCTGATCGTGGTTGGTCCCAAGGACCTGCCGGGAATGTTCCGCACGCTTGGCCAGTTTACGGCCAAGGCGAAACGCATGGCGCGCGAATTTCAGCGCTCGATGGAGGACGCCGCCGATGAGGCCGGCGTCAAGGACATGACCAACACCCTGCGCACGGCCACCAACCCTAAGGATATGGGGCTCGACGCGGTCAAGAAGGCAACCAGCTTCGATAAGTGGGACGAGGACAGCGAAACCGGAAAACTGTCGAAGGAGCGTGCCGAGGCCGCGAAGAAAATCCACGCCGCGACGGCCAAGGCCGCAGAAGCCCGCAAGGCCCGCGAGGCCAAGAGTGCACCGGCCGAAGACGCCCCTGCCGCGAAACCGGCTGCGAAGAAACCAGCGGCCAGGAAACCAGCTGCGAAAAAACCAGCTGCCAAAAAAGTGGCGAAGGCGCCCGCTGCGAAGTCCGCAGCCAAGAAACCGGCGGCGAAGTCGAAATCCAGTAAGGACGACGCATGAGCGCGGAACAGGTCACAGACGACGTCGAGCAAAGCAGCGCGCCGCTGATCGAACACCTGGCGGAACTGCGCACCCGATTGATCCGGTCGGTGCTGGCCTTCATCGTGGGTATGGTGATCTGTTTCACCGTCTGGAACCCGATCTTCAACTTCCTGACGCACCCGATCTGCGGGGCGCTCAATGACCTTGGCCAGGATTGCGGGCTGATCTTCATCAAGGCGCAGGAAGGCTTCTTCGTCGCCATCAAGATCTCGCTTCTGGGCGGCTTCGCACTGGCCTTCCCCTATATCGCCGGGCAGATGTGGCGCTTTGTGGCGCCGGGCCTCTACAAGAACGAGAAATCCGCGTTCCTGCCGTTTCTGATCGCGTCACCCGTGATGTTCTTTCTCGGCGCGGCCTTTGCCTTCTACGTGGTCACGCCGCTGGCCTTCAATTTCTTCCTTGGGTTCCAGCAGATTGGCGTCGCAGGAGAAGCCGGAGAAGCATTAGCGCCGTCGGTGATTTTCCAGGGTTCGGCCGAGGAATACCTCTCGCTGACGATGAAATTCATCATTGCCTTCGGGCTCTGCTTCCAGCTTCCGGTTTTGTTGACACTGATGGGCAAGGCCGGTCTGGTCAGCTCCGAAGGTCTCAAGAGCGTGCGCAAATATGCCGTTGTCGGAATTCTGGTTCTGGCCGCGCTTGTCACGCCGCCCGACGTGATCACCCAAGTGATCCTGTTCGTGGTTGTCTACGGCCTCTACGAGGTTTCGATCAGGCTGGTCAAACGTGTCGAGAAACAGCATGAGACCCGCATGCGCGAAGAAGGGCTGTGGGACGAGGACGAGGATGACCTCGAGGACGCTTTCGCCGATGAGAGCGGCGAAGAAAAAAGCTGAGCCAACAGGACTGGTGGTGTGCAATGGCGCTTGAACCTGGAGGTATGCGCAAATTGATGCAATCGGCGCTCACCGATCTGGAGGCGGGCCGGACGGCCGGCGTTTCCGAGGTCCTGACCAAAGTCAAAACTCTGAACGGACTGGACGCCGAGGAGCTTGGGAAAATCGATCAATTGGAGACAGTTTTGATGAAAAGCCTGGAGAGCGAAGGTGGCCTGACCGCGATCGAACGGATCGCTGACGCGATGGAGCGGATCTCCCCGCCGCCACTCGCCGCACCGGATTTTGCTGAAGCGGACGCATTCGTGTGGCATGTGGATCCGGACCGCGTGCAACCGGTGCCCAAGGTCAACGGGATCGACTTGCCGCTTCTGATTGGTATTGATCGGGCCCGCGACACGCTTCTGATCAACACACGCCAGTTTGCCCAGGGCAATGCCGCCAACAACGCCCTTTTGTGGGGCGCGCGCGGAATGGGGAAATCGTCGCTCGTGAAAGCAATCCACGGTGAGGTCGTCGCCGACGGGCTGCCGCTGAAACTGATCGAGATCCAGCGTGAAGACCTGCCGTCCATCGGCAGGCTTCTTGGCTACCTGCGGGACTCCGACGCCCGGTTCGTGCTGTTCTGCGACGATCTGAGCTTCTCGCATGACGACGAACATTACAAATCGCTCAAAGCGGTGCTCGATGGCGGTGTTGAGGGGCGTCCCTCGAACGTGATCCTCTATGCGACCTCGAACAGGCGCCACCTGATGCCGCGCGACATGATCGAGAATGAGCGGTCGACGTCGATCAGCCCTTCCGAGGCGGTCGAGGAGAAGGTCTCCCTGTCGGACCGTTTCGGCCTGTGGCTGGGCTTCCACCCCTGTACGCAGGATGAGTATCTCGACATGATCCGGGGATACTGCAGCTCCTACGGGGTCGAGATCGACGACGAGACACTGGTGGCGGAGGCGATCGAGTGGCAGCAGACGCGGGGCAGCCGTTCCGGCCGTGTCGCGTGGCAATATTTCACTGATCTGGCTGGTCGGACCGGGCTGTCCGTTTAGGCTCCTGCCGGGCTCAGTCCAGCCGCAGTCCCGAGACCGCAGCGCGCACCCGCGTGTCCGTGTCGTCGCTGTCAGCAGATACCGCAACACCGATCAGCGCCTCGGGGCGCGTGCCGAACGCTTTTTGCAGGTCCCGCGACAGATCCACACGCTCGCCATGCGCGCCGGTGCCGGCCGGGCGGCGAACCACTGTGACACCGCGCGTGTCCATATAGGGGCTGGGCAGGATCTGCCCGCGCTCGTGATCGCCGCCCCAGACATAGGCCAACACACGGATATTGGGATTGCGCAGCAGGCGTCGCAGGTTCTTGGGGTTGACGGTCTCGGCGGTCTTTCGGTCCGTGAAGACGAAATACATCGCGAGGTTGCGGTCATCGCCGCCTTTTAGCGTCAGATCAGTGGGCGGCACCGTCTCGCTGACGCTCCAGTCCCACGAGGCGCGCTGTGAGGCTCGAAGATCGTTGGGAACGGGTCGGTAGAGGATTGAGACGGTTCCGTCAGAGCCGACTGTGAGCGCGTCGCCATTCTGCTTGTAGCTATTGTTGAAAAACCAAAGGAAGCCCTGCTCGCGCCAAGACCCGTCAAAGGGGATCGGTTCCGCGAGGGCAGGGCTGCCCAGCAAGGCAAAGATGAGAAGCGCTTTGAAGAACTTGGTCATGGCAATCCCGAACAGGCCCGGAACAGGGCTATGAGACCCTTTCAAGCAAGACTTTCGCCAGAAAATCAACAAAACACCGATCAAGCTCGCGTGAGCGGATCCGTGCGGGGCTCTATTTCAGGAATTTCTCCGGATCCACACTCTCGAACCCCTGCCGCACTTCGAAATGCACGAAGGACGGATCGCCCGGGGCAACTTTTGCGATGCTCTGACCGCGCTGAACCCGCGCTCCCTTCTTCACGGAGATGTCCGAGATATTGGCATAGACCGTCAGCAGGTTGTCAGGGTGTCGCAGAACGAGGATCGGAACCTGATCGGTATCGCGCGTGATGGCCGCAACTTCGCCTGCAGCGGCGGCCTGAACCGCGGTGCCGGCCGGGGAAGCAATGTCGATCCCTTCATTGGACTTTTTCTTGTAGGGCCGCAGAACCTTCCCGCTCACGGGCCGCAGAAGGGCACCGCCGCTATCGGCAACCTGTGCCGTTGCCGCGGGCTGTCCGGGCGCCGGTGGCACCGGTTCTCTGACAATCTGTTCGGGCAGAGGTTTGGACGCCGAAGGCGGCACCGGGGTAACGGATCCTGACCCGGGGCTTTCAATGATCGCCTCGGCGGCCAGTTCAGCGGTGCGCGTGACCGGGATCAGCAGGTATTGCCCTTGCCGCACGGCAAGGTCCGGGCCCAGCCCGTTCCAGTCCGCAAGGGATCTGACCGAAACATTGTAGAGGCGCGAGATCGTGTAGGCCGTCTCACCGCGCGCCACCTGGTGGCGGATCGGCTCTGGCCCGTCGATTGGCGTCGAGGCCTGCGCCCGGCGCATGTCCTGACGTCCTGCGCTGTCGATGGCCGTGGTCGCGATGCTGGTCACGTCGATCTGGCCATCCGCCGCGGTGGGCGAGAGCGCGCCGCTTGGCGGAATTGCAAGCACCTCGCCATTGTTGAGCGTGTCTTCGGGGCGCAGGCCGTTGTAGCTGGCAAGCTGCCCCGGATCGATGCCGATCCGGTTCGCGACGACCGCCACAGTGTCGCCGCGCTGGGCAACGACGACATCGTAATTGGGGTAGGAGATCAGCCCGCGTTCATCCGGCGCGGGGCGCTCGGCGGTGGCGGAGCGCGCCGCCGAAGAGGTGTCAAACCCTCCGACCGTGTTGCGCAAATCCAGATCCAGATTATCACAGCCCGCAAGTGCGATCCCGATCACAAAAAACGGCATAATCCTGCTAAAACGCCCGTCCCGCATGCTCACATCCTCATTACCCGGCCCTTTTTGGCGGACCTTTTGGTTATTATTCCTGCGCCACGCCCTCGATCAGGGGGACAAAGCGCACCGGCAAAAGTTCTTCATATTCAAAGCCATCCGGGGTCCGTGTCACCTTTATGAGATGTTGCACGGCATCGGACTGGCCGACCGGTACCACCATGATACCCCCCTCGCGCAATTGCGCCAATAGCGGACCGGGGGGGTCTTCGGCTGCGGCGGTCACAATGATGCGATCAAACGGCGCCTGTTCGGGCAGGCCGTGGCTGCCGTCGCCGGTCAGGATGGTCACATTAGTGATGTCCAACTGCTCAAAAAGCGTGCGCACCGGGCGGGTCAGGCGGGCATGGCGATCGATGCTGTAGACGCGGCGCGCAAGGTGGCTGAGGATCGCGGCCTGATACCCGGAGCCGGTGCCAACTTCGAGTACCTTGTCGCGCGGTTGCACGTCGAGCGCCTGGGTCATCATGCCAACGACCGAGGGCTGGCTGATGGTCTGGCCGCAGGCGATGGGCAGGGGCATGTCCTCATAGGCCCGATCGGCAAAATGGCCAGTGATGAAAGCACCGCGATCGACTTTTTCCATGGCCGTGAGCACGCGTGTGCTGCGCACCCCTTTCGACCGCAGAGCATAAAGGAACTGCATCTTGCGTTCGGCGTCGGTTGTTTCCTGCTCGGGGGTCATACGAGGCGCTGCTCCAGGTCTTCGAGCAGGTCATGAGCCGTCAGATCGCAGCGCATCGGCGTGACCGAGATATAGCCGTCGAGATTGGCATGCGCGTCGGTGCCGGGCGCAGTGGGCACATTCTGCGGGGTGCCCTTGATCCAGAGATATTTGCGCCCATTCGGCGGCTGGTGCGGCTCGACCCCGAAAGGCCGTTGCGGGCGCATGCCCTGTGCCACGACCTTGGAACCCTTCACATCAGCGCCCGCGACCGGCGGGAAATTGACGTTGTAGAAGGTCTGGTAGCTGTCACCGCCCCAAAGCCCGTTGTCATAGAGGGACCGGACCAGAGCCGCGCCATGCTGGGCCGCGGCCTCGAACTGGTTGTCGAGCACGAGGTTCGCCGGGCCGTAATATTGCGAGAGCGCAATCGAGCGCACGCCCTGCAGGGCCCCTTCCATGGCGCCACCGATGGTGCCGGAATAGACGGTGTTCTCGGCGGAATTGTTGCCACGGTTGACCCCAGACAGAACCAGATCGGGCGGGCCGCCGGGAATGATCTCGTGCACGCCTGCCAGAACGCAATCTGCCGGCGAGCCTTCAGCGGCAAAGCGGCGCGGGCCGAACTCGGCGATCATCGTGGGATGGGCATAGTTGATGCAATGGGCGACGCCCGATTGCTCAAAAGCCGGGGCGACGGTCCAGACCTCGCCTTTCGGACCGGCAACGGCCTCGGCGATATCCTGCAGGATCTTCAACCCCGGTGCGTTGATGCCGTCGTCATTGGTGATCAGAATGCGCATTGTGGCGTGCCCCGGGTGGTTTGGTCCCTTTGAGATCCCTGATTAGACGAGGCTGCCGGGGTCGTAAAGCAATCGCAGACGTCAGCGGCGTAATTGCTTCAAAACACTGCCGGCGACCAGCAGGGTCGCGGCAACGGCGGCGATGGCGACGCCCGGACTTGAACCGAGGTTTTGCACGATGATCCCGGCAAACCCCCAAGCTGCGGCAAAACCGTAGGTCCAGACCCGCGTGCGGCTCAGAACAATCAGCGTCACCGCGAGAGCGCCGGTCAGGGCAAGAAAAGCCCAGCCAACCTGGCCCAGCCCGGGCCCGGAGCCGAGACCGTAGCCCGCGCCCACAAGACCAAGCGCCACGAAAGAGGCTGCCGTCAGCCATCCGGCATAAAGCCCGACGGGCAAGCGCAAGGCCCAGCCCGGGTTCGCGTTGCGTGCCGCGAAAAGCGCCCAGAGCGCGCTCAACAGCATGGCCCATATCAGCACCGTCGCCCAGATTACCGACAGCGTGGCCACCTTGATCCAGACTGCTCCGATCGAGAGGCTGACGATCATCGGCAACCGTGTCGCCTCCCAGCCCGGGGACTTGGCGAATTTGAAGGCGCCAAGCACCGCATGGAGCAGAAGCCACAAATAGATAACTGACCAGATCGAGAAGGCGTAGCCCGCAGGCTGAACCGGTGCGTCATCCTGTGGGATCGGGAATTGGTCTGGCCTGAACCCGGCAAAGCCTTCGGTGATGAAGGGCGCGACCCCGAAAGCCAGAGCGGCGATCAGGACCAGCCACGCCTTCATGCAAGCGTCCCTTCGGCGGTCAGGCTGGTCTTGCCGCCCAGATAGGGCTGCAGCGCCTCGGGCAGATCAACCGAGCCGTCTTCCTGCTGACCGTTTTCCAGCACGGCAATCAGGCAGCGGCCGACCGCAAGTCCGGAGCCGTTCAGCGTGTGCACGAATTCGGGCTTTCCGCCCTCTGCCGGTTTGAAACGGGCATTCATGCGGCGGGCCTGGAAATCTCCGCAGACAGAGCAGGAGCTGATTTCGCGATACGTGTCCTGACCGGGCAACCAGACCTCGATATCATGGGTCTGGCGCGCGCCGAAGCCCATGTCGCCGGTGCACAGCACGACGGTGCGATAGGGCAGGCCAAGACGTTCGAGAATACCCTCGGCGCAGCGGGTCATCCGGTCCAGCTCCGCGCGGGAGTGATCGGGATGCGTGACCGAGACCATCTCGACCTTTTCGAACTGGTGCTGGCGCAGCATGCCGGCTGTGTCGCGTCCGGCGCTGCCGGCCTCGGAGCGGAAACACTGCGAGTGGGCACAGTAGCGGCGCGGCAGGTAGCTTTCCTCGAGCGTCGTGCCGTTGACGATGTTGGTCAGCGTCACCTCGGAGGTTGGGATCAGCCACATGCCTTCGGTGGTCTGGTAGCTGTCCTCGCCGAATTTCGGCAGCTGGCCGGTGCCGTACATCATTGCCTCGTTCACCAGCACGGGCGTCCATGTCTCGGTCAACCCGTTCTCGGTGATATGCGTGTCGAGCATGAACTGAGCCAGCGCCCGGTGCAGGCGCGCCACGGCGCCCGACAGCAGCACGAAACGCGAACCGGCCAGCTTGGCCGCAGTCTCGAAATCCATGCCCGGCAGAACGCCGGCCAGTTCGTAATGCTCCTTCGGGGTGAAGCTGAAGCTGCGCGGGTCGCCCCAGCGCCGGATCTCAACGTTGTCGGCCTCGTCCGCGCCCTCGGGTACGTCCTCAAAAGGCAGGTTCGGCAAGCCCATCAGCAGTTCCGCGAGCTTTGCGTCCTGCGCTTTGGCTTCGTCATTCAGGCGCGCAACCGCGTCTTTCTTCTCGGCCACAAGCGCACGAAGGCGCTCGAACTCAGCCTCGTCACCCTTGGCCTTGGCCGCTCCCACCAGCTTGGAGGCCTTGTTCTGCTCGGCCTTGGCCTCTTCGGCGGCCTGGATCTTGGCCCTGCGTTCGGCGTCGATCGCGAGGATATCGGAGGACACGGCATCCCCGCCACGGCGCATGATGGCGGCGTCAAAAGCGTTTGGCGCTTCGCGGATAAGGCGGATGTCGTGCATCGTCTGGGTTCCTTGGTCGAAAAATGGCTACGCCGCCCCATATGCCTTAAAGGAACGCGCATTTGAACCACGAATTTCGGCGGTTGTTGTCTTGCAGCCCTGCGTGCTCACAGATAGGGTGCGCGGCAAGTTTAATTGGCCGAAATGGCCCACAGAATAAAGGACCGCAGATGTTCGTCACACCTGCCTATGCACAAGCCGCCGGCTCCGGGGGCGCTTTCACCTCGTTCATTCCCCTGATCCTGATTTTCGCGATCATGTATTTCCTGCTGATCCGTCCGCAGCAAAAGAAGGTCAAGGAACATCAGGCCATGGTCGCAGCCCTGCGGCGCGGCGATCAGGTCGTCACCCAGGGCGGTGTCGTTGGCAAGGTGGTCAAGGTCAAGGAAGACGGTGAGCTTGAGGTCGAAATCGCCGAAGGCGTGAAAATCCGCGTCATTCAGGCCACCATCGCGCAGGTTCTCAACAAGACTGAACCGGCAAAGTAAGTCCTGATGCTGCAAATCTCCCTGTTCAAGCG
>JABDPP010000235.1 GCA_013042765.1 Litoreibacter sp. | reverse complement strand
ATTTCTGCGCGTTCGAGCTTATCGATGACAAGCGTGGTCTGGCCTGCATGACCGACTATCACCGCAAGCTGGTCGAGGGCGCGGTGACAAACGGTTTTGGCCTGATCAACGAGGGCCTGCATTACCGCGCCAGCCGCGACTGGGGCGAGCTGATCGGGTATTCCCGCGAGGGGCTTGAGGAGATCAACATCCGCGGGATCGAGTTTTACAAGGATTTCGCCCGCGAGTATGACAGCCCCGAGACGCCGATGCGCGTGGGCGGTGTCATCGGACCGCGCGGCGACGCCTATGATGTGGGCCGCGTCCCCGATTCAGCCGAGGCCGAGGACTACCACTCCGAACAGATCCTGGCCTTCCGGAAAGCCGGCGCGGACCTGATCACGGCGGCGACCTTCTCCAGCATCGAGGAAGCCATCGGCATCACCCGTGCCGCCGAGGCCGCCGGCATGCCGATCGTCATCTCCTTCTTCGTCAAACAGGGCGGGCGTCTGACCGGCGGCGAGACCCTGGAGGAGGCCATTCGTCAGGTCGATGCCGCCACCGGCAGCGCACCGGTCTATTACATGATCAACTGCACCCACCCAACCGAGTTCGAACCGGCCCTTACCGAAGGCGACTGGACCCAGCGCCTGGGCGGTTTCATGCCCAACGCGGTCGCCATGGACACGCTGTCGCTATGCAAACTCGGGCATCTCGAGGACGGCGATCCGCAGGAGCTTGGCGGGCAGATGGCCGATCTCGCGCACCGCTTCCCCCATGTGCATGTCTGGGGCGGTTGTTGCGGCACGGACGGGCGCCACATTGGCGAGATCGCGCGTCAGGTGGGCGCCGCACGCCGCGCCATGGCGGCGGCGTAATCCGCGTCTTCGTTAGCCGCTGTCGGGCGCAACGCCGAAAAGCGCAACAGGAATCGCCAGTTGACGGGATTTAGCCTTGGGTGAAACGACAACAACTTCACGAAGGTGTGAGTGAGGCCCTCATGTCTTTCGCCTGCTTGAACTCGGAATTTTTGGGGGGCGTGCTATTGTTCACCACATGGGCTGACAAATGCGATTGGCCCTGCGACCAAACGTTCAAAGGGAACGCCGACATGCCGACCAACTCCCTCACCCGCCGTGCCCTCATCATCGCTGGTGGCTCTGTCGCAGGCGCGGGCATATCCGGGCTGCTCTCTCCTGCCCGGGCCCAAGGCATTGCGCCCACGCGGTCCATGCGGGGCGGATCAAACAACTATCTGCCGGGCGCTCCTGTCGTGGAACGGATCGGGGGCGGTGGGTTCTGGATGACGGGCACTGTGCGCCGGGCCGGTGACGGCGCGCCTCTTGCGGGTCAGCGCATCCAGGTCTGGGCGCATACGACGGAGGGCCATGAACGTGACCCACATAGCCACGGCGCAACCCTCACGGACGCCAATGGTGTGTTCCGCCTCGAGATGCCGCAGATTGTCCCGGCCTTTGGGCAGCCGCATGGCCACCTCGCCTATGACAGTGGTGAGTTCAAGACCGTCTTCCTGCGGCCCGTCATGCCAAGCGCAAAGGACACCAGCCTCGAAGCACATTTCATTCTGCAGCCGGTCTGACGCTGATGGGTCTGAAGGGCACGGGACGGGCTCGAGCGGCCTTGATCTGGGTCGCGCTGTTATTTGCCGTTGCCGTGCCGATCATTGCAGCAGCAAAAAGCCCGCTGCTTGCGTGGCGTGAACCGGTTTACATCGCCGCCGGGTTTGCCGGGATCGTGGCTATGGCTCTGATCCTGATCCAGCCTTTACTGATAGGGGGCACCCTGCCGGGGCTGCCGGCATATCGCGGACGGCGCGTTCACCGCTGGACCGGGAGCTTTCTGGTTGCGGCGGTAATCCTCCATGTCGCAGGCCTCTGGGTTACCAGCCCGCCGGACGTGATGGATGCACTTCAGTTCGTGTCCCCCACGCCGTTTTCTGCCTGGGGTGTCATCGCAATGTGGGCGGTTTTCTCAGCCGCGCTTCTGGCGGCTCTGCGCCACCGTTTGCGTTTGCGACCGCGCGTATGGCGTCTTGCCCACGTCACCCTCGCTCTGGCGACCGTCATTGGCAGCGTGGTCCATGCGATGCTGATCGAAGGTACGATGGAGACGGTGTCCAAAGCACTCCTCTGCGGGCTGGTCGTGGTCGCGGCGGTGAACGTCCTGATAGACCTGCGTGGAGGGAGTAGACGTCCGCGTCGCCGCACCTGAAGGCGACAGCTGTACCGTATTTGGCCTCTATCATCAGACATCGATATCGTTGCCAGTTCCGCACAGCAAAGCTCGGCTTGAAGGAACCGCCAAATGCGGATTGAGCACGCGTGCCGGTGCTGACGTCGACCGAAAAGCCAGCCTTCGATCATTCCTGCCCGAATGGGCGCTCCAAACCCAAAACGGACATACGGCGACGCTTGTGCTATGACGGACCTGCGGTGAATTCCTGTGTCAGGAGGCCCACATGATCATGCGCATCTTTCAGG
>JABDPP010000234.1 GCA_013042765.1 Litoreibacter sp. | reverse complement strand
CCCCAGCGCCATCAGGGCCGCGATGCCCTGTCCGTTGGGAGGGATCTCGTGCAGGGTCACATCGTCAAAATCCTTGGAGATCGTGCCGCACCAATCGGGCTTGTGCGCGGCCATATCCGCGACCGTGAGGGCCGCACCATGAGCCTTCGCGTATGCGGCGATCTCCTCGGCAATCTCGCCTTCGTAGAAAGCTTTGCCTTTGGTTTCCGCGATCAGGCGGAGGGTACGGGCATGGCCGGGGCTCTTGAAGATCTCTCCGGCGCGAGGCGCACGCCCGTTCGGCATGAATGTCTCTGCAAAACCGGGCTGCTCGCTCAGCAGTTCGGTGGCGCGCTGCCACAACGTTGCAATGACCGGCGACACTGGAAAGCCGTTTTCGGCGTAGCCGATCGCGGGCTCGAAAAGCGCTTCGAACGGCAATTTTCCAAACTTCTCAGATAGTTCCACCCAGGATGAGACTGCGCCGGGAACGGTGACGCTTTCCCAGCCACGGAACGGGATCTCGTCAAGGCCTTCGAACCGGTCGGGTGTCCAGCCGGCAGGCGAGCGGCCGGAGGCGTTCAGCCCGTGCAGGTCTTTGCCGTCCCACAGGATCGCGTAAGCGTCCGAGCCGATACCGTTGCCCGAGGGCTCCACCACGGTAAGCGTGATCGCTGAGGCAAGGGCGGCATCCACCGCGTTGCCGCCCTTTGCCAACATCGACAAACCGGCCTGAGCTGCAAGCGGCTGCGAGGTGGCGACGATGTTTTCGGCCACAACGGAAGAGCGGCGGGACGGGTAATGGTGGTTAGCGCGAAGGTTCATTTCGATGTCTTTCTGGTCGTCAGGTGAGTGTGTGTGTCTGGTAATGCGCAGCCTCGGTCCTCAGACCGGAGGCACCGCTTGGGATTGCGATTTGATGTTGCCTTCCTTTCGGCGGGTCTCATCGGCGGAGATGGCCTCATCGATCGGGCTGCGATCCGTCATGCCGGAGAAGTTCTCGACCGTCGCCAGACCCATGGAGAAGAACTTCAGGCGCTCCTCGCTGACGGCATAAAGCCGGCGCAGCTCTGACAAAGGATCGGAGTGATCATCGACACGCAGATCGAGGGACGGGTAGGGCTGGCCGTCGTGAATGCAAAGCCCGGCTGCCTGGCGGCCACGCTTGTCACCGCTGGCATCCTCGCCCGCCTGCATCGCGATCAGGAGGCGTTCAACGAAGGGCTGGTCCAAAGCTGCCTCATAGGCGCGCAGGGTTTCAGAGACCACTTCCGGCCCGGCCAGCATGTTGCCGGCCACAGAGACATCCTTGCCCTGAACATGACCTGCCCAAGGCACGCAATCGGCGCCGGTATGTTGGGCGATCTGACCATCGGGCCCGATCATATGCGCCTGCCGCATCGACTGGCCGGCATCGCGCGCGATGAAATCGGCGATCACATCCGGTGCGGCTTCGCCGCCGATCAGCCGTGGCAGGCCTTCAATGCCCCAAAGCGGATTGACGAAAGCCTGGCTGGCAATGGCAGCGGTGTCTGACAGATGCGGCACCAGAGAACCGCAGGCAAAAAAACGGCTCGCGACGGCAATACCGATTTGCCCGGTCTCGCTGTCGCGGGCGACGATGGAATATGTCATTTGGGGTTCTCCCTCGATTTCTGGCCCGGCGGTGGCGACCTATCATGGTCTGCCGGGAACCGCCAGAAGGTGCTTCCGGCGTCAAGTCATCGGCTCGTATAGCCCACGCAGGCTTTAAGTACTGCACGTTATTTGAGCGAATTTATGGATGTTCCAATTTATCAGGCTAATTTTTGGACAATCGGTTGCTGAGGCGTTAAAGGTCACCAGCGTGGCCTCGCAAAGTCGCGAAGGCGACGTTAAGGCGTGCCGACCGGTTCGCAACTTGGGATGGATGAACTTTGGCACTTTTGGAAGTTCGGGATCTGACGATCGCGCTTCGCGCTGACGGAGAAGACACGACGCTTGTTCAGGGCGTCAGTTATCAGATCGAACCGGGTGAGACGCTCGCCCTTGTCGGCGAATCCGGATCCGGCAAATCGCTTTCTTCGCTCGCAGTGATGGGGCTCCTGGCCAAAGAGCTTGTGGTGACATCGGGCGAGATCGTCATGGAAGGCGAGAACCTCCTTGATCTGTCCGATGAAGAGATGCGCCGCCGGCGCGGTCGTGACATGGCAATGGTTTTTCAGGAGCCGATGACCTCGCTGAACCCGGTTCTGACCATCGGTGCGCAAATCATCGAAAGCATTGAAGAGAATCTTGGATTGTCACGCGCCGCGGCGCGGGAGCGGGCGATCGAACTTCTCAAAGAGGTGGGCGTGGCCGACGCCGAGCGCCGTCTTAAGCAGTATCCGCACCATTTCTCGGGCGGTATGCGCCAGAGGGTGATGATTGCAATAGCCCTCGCGGCCGAGCCCAAGCTGATCATTGCCGACGAACCTACCACAGCGCTCGATGTAACCATTCAGGCGCAAATCCTCGATCTGATGGCGCGGCTTTGCCGAGAGCATGGCACGGCATTGGTGCTGATTACCCACAACCTCGGGATCGTGGCGCGCTATGCGCAGCGCGTGAACGTGATGTATAGCGGCCGGATCGTGGAGAGCGGGCCCGCGGCGGAGATTTATCACAATCCGCGGCACCCCTACAGCGAAGGCCTGCTGCAATCCGTGCCGCGGCTCGATCAGGACCGGAGCGTGCCGCTGGCGCCGATCAAGGGTAGCCCGGCCGATCCCTTCATGAGCATTACGGGCTGCCGGTTCCATCCGCGCTGTGATTATGCAGGGCCGATCTGCCGCCAGACCGCGCCCGATTTTGATGGGTCTGTGGCTTGCCACTTCCCGCTCGATACCCAGCAGAAAGACGCTTCGTGATGTCCGCCCCACTTCTCCGCATTGAGAATGTCTCGGTTCACTTTCCGGTTCATAAGGGGTTGATGCAGCGCGAGGTGGCCGCCGTCAAAGCGGTCGAGAAAGTCACTCTGACCCTTAATCAGGGAGAAGCTTTCGGGCTGGTGGGCGAATCCGGATGTGGCAAGACCACGCTGGCACGTACGGTGCTGCGCCTCGTTGATCCAACCGAGGGCGAAATCTGGTTTGACGGCCAGAACATCACCGGCATGTCGGGGAAATCGCTTTTGCCTTACCGCAAGCGCGTGGCGGCGATCTTTCAGGACCCGTTTTCCTCCCTGAACCCGCGCATGACGGCTGGCGGCATCCTGTCGGAGGTTCTGCGGGTCCACCGATACGAGGGCGACGTTTCGGCTCGGGTGGCGGAACTGCTGCAAATTTGCGGTCTGGCTCCGCGATTTGCTGATCTCTACCCGCACCAGATGTCGGGCGGCCAAAGGCAGCGGGTCGGAATTGCGCGCGCGCTCGCACTGGAGCCTGATCTGATCGTCTGTGACGAGGCCGTCTCGGCGCTTGATGTGTCGATCCAGGCGCAGATTATCAACCTGCTGACCGATCTGCGGAAGCGCTTTGGCCTGACCTTCCTGTTCATTGGCCACGACCTGTCCGTGGTGCGTCACCTTTGCGACCGTGTGGCGGTGATGTATCTTGGCCGGGTCATGGAAATGGCGGGTTCTGAAGAACTGTTCGACAATCCCGAGCATCCCTATACCCGTGCCCTGATCGACGCGGTGCCGAACCCCGATCCCCTGTCGGAGGCCGAACGGGCGACGACGGCGCTGGCCGGCGAGATCCCGAGCCCGCTCGATCCGCCGTCGGGGTGCGTCTTCCATACCCGTTGCCCGATTGCGACCGCGCAATGTCGGACCGAAATTCCGGAGGCCGTGACGGTCGGCCCGGATCATGTCGCAGCCTGTCTCGCGGTCAGCGAGCGGCCCGTGAGCGAAAAGACAACATAAAGAGATCCAACGAAGGAGAGTATCATGGATGATAAAGACCTGATGAAACGCGCCGAGGCGGAACTGCGGGAGGCGCACGACTTCGATCCGCGCGATCCTCTTTTTGGCCTCAGTAAAGATGAACTCCGCGGCAACAAGATCAGCCGTCGCGCGACGTTGCGCCTTCTGGCAGCTGGCGGCGCGCTGACGGTTGCCCAGGTGCTGCCCGGTCTGCGCCCAACAGCGGCATTTGCCGGTGGCCACGGCGGCGGCGAGCTGAAATGCGCATGGTCCGGTGTCGGCGAGATCGTCACGCTCGATCCCGCGCAGATCAACCAGGTGCTGCAGTTCCAGATTGCCTCGAACGTGATGTCCGGCCTTATGCATATCGACAACACGCTCGTGGCGCAGGGTGACCTCGCTGAAAACTGGGAAGTATCGGCTGATGGTCTGAACTACACCATCAAGCTGCGTGAAGGCGTGACCTTCCACAACGGCGATGCGTTCACCGCAGATGACGTGCTGTTCACCTTCGAGCGCTCGAGCAACCCTGAGACCTCGATCCACAGCCGTGTGATTGCCAACGTGGCACAGCTTGAGAAGCTCAACGATCTCGAGGTCAAGTTCACGCTGAAGAAGCCGCAGGCGTCATTCCTGACGAAGGCGCTGGAGCGCGCGTCCGGTCGCGCAATGACGATCGTCTCACGCGGCGGTCTCGAGGCGCTGGGAACCGCACAATACGGTCTGACACCTGTTGGCACCGGTCCCTACAAGATCACCTCGCACCAGCAGGGCCAGTCGGTCGTCCTCGAGAAATTCGCGGATTACTACGATCCAGAGCGCCCGAAGCTCGACAAGATCACCATCACGCCGGTCGACGGTGCGGAGCCGCTGGCAGCCGCGCTCGAAGCAGGCGACATCCAGTATGTGGGTGGCAACCCGGTTCCCGCACAGCTGGTCGACCGCTTCAAGCAGAACCCGGATCTGTCCGTCGACGTGAAGCCCGGACCCGGTTTCCAGTCGATCTGGATCAACCCGTGGCGCGACTTCATGCGCGTGGACAACTTCGACAAGCCGCTTGAAGAGCTGAAGAAGGAGAAGGGCTTCATGGTCCGTTTGGCACTCGCCAAGGCGCTTGACCGCGACCTCTTCATCCAGCAGGGCCGCTTCGGCAATGGTGTCCCGGCGCATGGTACGATCAACCCAGCCATGGGTTTCTACTTCGACGACACGCTCGCCGGGAGCTCCGAGCAGGCGTTCGATCCGGAAGGCGCCAAGCAGTTGATGGCTGATGCCGGTTATCCGAATGGCGAAGGCTTCCCGGAGCTCAAGCTTCAGACCACGCCGAACACGCGTCGTGATGGTCTGGTGGTTGCCAACATCTTCAAGCAGGTTCTGGGCATCACGGTAACCGTGGATCCGAAGGACTTCTCTGTGGGCATCGAAGAGTTCAACAAGATGGACTTTGACCTGCGCCTCGGCGGATCGGGCGGTGACTACGATCCCGATGACGGTCTGGTGGACTGGATGCAGACCTCCTCGAAGTTCAACGGCCGCGACCGCGACCAGTCGGTGCACCCGTTCGGCTTCTTCTCCGAAGCAGAGTCGGATGCGGCTATCGACGCGCAGTCGGTGACCGCGAAACCCGAAGAGCGTCGCGAGCTGGTGCAGAAGGCCAATGCGATCACCTCCAACAAGGTGGCGTGCGGCTTCCTCTACCATCCGGTGGACATCCTCGTGCATAACAAGTCCGTGATCGTGCCTGAAGATGCGCGGATCCCGGGTCTGCACGAGTTGGACCGCATCTCGCTGGCCTAAAGACATGAAAGGCGGAGGGGCCCGGCAGGGTCCCTCCGGCATCAGATGATTGCATATATTCTCAGGCGTCTGATCGGCGCGGTTCTGGTCATGCTGGCCGTTGCCACGCTGGTCTTTTTCATGCTGCGTCTCGTTCCCGGCGATCCGATCGCCGCGATGCTGGCGGATGCTGGCAGCGAAGAGGCGCGTGAGGCGATCACCCGCAAGCTTGGTCTTGATCAACCGCTGCCAATTCAGTTCGGGCGCTGGTTCGGCAACATGCTTCAGGGCGATCTTGGCGCCTCGATCTACGGATCCAACCAGCCGGTGACCAAAATCCTTCTGGAAGCCCTGCCGCGCACGATGTCGTTGGCCTTCCTGTCCTTCATTATCGCGCTGCTCATTGCGGTACCCGCCGGTATTATCTCGGCCACGCGCAAGAATACCGCTGCCGATACCACCGTTTCATTCTTCGCTTTCGTAGGCTTGTCGATGCCGGATTTCTGGCTGGCGATCCTGCTGATCATCGTATTCGCAGCCAACCTGCAATGGTTGCCCGCCATTGGCTATCAGCCGCTATCCGCTGGGGTCATACCCTGGCTGTCTCATCTCATATTACCCGCAATCGCCATCGGCACTGGCTTTTCGGCGATCATTGCGCGCATGATCCGTTCGTCGATGCTCGAAGTGCTGCAGGCCGATTACATGCGCACGGCGGCCTCAAAGGGTCTGCCCACACGGATACTGCTACTTCGCCATGCGTTTCCAAACGCCCTGATCCCGGTGATCACGGTCATCGGCATCGCCTTTGCGCTCCTCATATCGGGCGCTGTGGTGGTTGAGAATGTCTTCGCCATCAAAGGGCTCGGTCGAGTGTTGATCCAGGGCATTCAGAACCGCGATTACCCGGTCGTACAGGGCGCAGTGCTCGTGGTGTCTGCCTTCTTCGTTCTCTCCAACCTTCTGGTTGACCTGCTCTACGCGGTGATCGACCCCCGCATTCGGTATTCGTGATGACAGATTCGACCCTCGACCCGGCCGTGGCTGACACCCCGCAGATCTCTGCGAAGAAATCTCGGTTCCGTGCGGTGTTCTCCAAGGACCGCAAGTCGCAATTCGGCATTGCCGTGCTGGTGCTGTTCACCTTGGGCGCCGTGCTGGCGCCTTGGATTGCGCCTTATGATCCGAACGAGATGACGCTCGACATGATGGGCAGCCCGACCTGGGACCACTTCCTCGGCACTGACGATCTGGGGCGCGACCTGTTCTCGCGTATTCTCTACGGCACGCAGATCTCGCTCTTTGTTGGGGTCTCGACCGTCGCAATTTCGCTGTTCTTCGGCGTGTTGCTGGGGGTTCTGGCAGGCTATTACGGCGGATGGATCGACATGATCATCATGCGCTATATCGACCTGCAGTGGGCGTTCCCGAATTTCATCATCGCGGTTTATCTTGTAGCGGTTTTCGGCACAGGGTTGCTCAACGTGATCGTAGCCATCTCGTTGGCTTTCCTTGATGACTTTGCCCGGATCGCGCGTTCGATGGTCCTGACGCTGAAAGAAGAACAGTACGTCGACGCCGCCCGTGTTCAGGGCTTCTCTGACCTGCGT
>JABDPP010000229.1 GCA_013042765.1 Litoreibacter sp. | reverse complement strand
GCATTCACCCACATTCGGGCAGCCAGCCTCCTCGCAGACGGTGACAAGCTTGTTGTCCCGCATGATCTTCTGGGTGTCCTTGTAACCCTGCGATACGGGCGCCTTCACCCGGATCCAGTCCGGCTTTTTCGGCTGGGCGTTGTCCGCACGCCGCGCCTTTTCAGGATGGCGCTGGCTTGGAATTTTCAGGTCGCGGGGGGCCATGGGCTCTCGGGCTCGCTCTGTCGCTTTCGGCATTACCTAACCTGCGGGCCTTCACATGTCCAACCTGTCGGATGTCGCACATGACGGGCATGCAGCGCATGCATGGGGGAGCACAGTGCTCAGAACGCGTGTCGGATGCCCAGCCCGATCGCGTTC
This sequence comes from Litoreibacter sp., assembly GCA_013042765.1. GTDB lineage: Bacteria > Pseudomonadota > Alphaproteobacteria > Rhodobacterales > Rhodobacteraceae > Litoreibacter. The sequence continues at coordinate 2,988 of JABDPP010000229.1, read as the reverse complement.
GAGCCGGCCTCCGGTTCCAGCAGGCCAAAGGCGTCCGAGCGATGATGCAGCCTCAGAAACACCGTGCGATCAGGCCGCCGGGTTTCGAACTCGACCTCTGCCATCCAGTAGATGAGGCCACGCCGCGAGGCCCCGTGGCGCGCGATCTCGGTCTCGGGGATCTGGGTGGCGTGTGACCAGCCGATCCCGAAGCCGTAACTGTCAATCGTCTTGATCCACGGGCGGCGCGGCTCATAGCGCAGCACCAGCGGGATGTTGAACTCCAGATGATCCTGCTTTCCCAGATGGGCCATAGCCTGAAGCTCGAACCCCCATTGCCAGCGCGGATTGGACATTGGGATCTGGTAGGCAAGCACCACGCCCACCATTTGTGCATCGATGAACTCCAACTCCCAGGGCAGCATCGTGTCTTCCCAGACATTGTCGGTCATCACCGCGCCGAACACCGCAAGGGACCACTCACCCTCCACCTGTGCGCGCGTCGGTGCGGCACCCAGAATCGTCAGGCCCAACACCACCAGCCCCAACGCGATACGCTGCGCCACCTCGGGTATGATCCGCCAACCTGTGAACACTCTCCCTCCGATACGAACGAGAATCCTTTTCAGGCAGTGTCGCACGGATCCGGGGATCGGGATTGACGCAGATCAGACCCATGGCGACGGAACCAGCTATCACGCCGCCTCCGGCAAATCCGGGGCGAAAAGATCCGCCAGAAGGTCCCGCCCCTGTCCAACGTCCAGCACATCCCAGAAGCCGGATCCGGGCGCACGCGTCAGGGCCGTAAGACCGCCATCAGGGGCCGGGCAATGCAGGCGCAACTCGCCGCCGGCAAATATCACCTCCTCGTCCTCGAAAGCCAGTGTCGTGAGGTCGAGAACCGCATCAGACGTCAGCACCCGCACACCGGGCACGCCGAAAAAGGCCGCGGCTGGGATCAGAACGGTGGGCCTGCCGTGGCTGATCTCGGCCTCGGTGCTGTCGATCATGACCAACTGGTCGGGCAAAAGCGTGACATCGGCAACGCCTTTAATCACCCCACCGGGGATCTGGACAAGCCCGGCCCCCTCGGCGACCCGGGCAAAGCTTCGCTCGACACGGGCCAGCGGACGCAATCCGCCGTCATAAGTGAAGAGCCGGATCCCGGCAGCCAAGGCCTCGACCGGCTGCCAGCCGAACTCGGTTTCCACCATCGTGCCCGCGATCATGCCATAATTGAGCGCCGCGCGGGGTTCCGGAGCGACACCCGAGGGCGCGCGTGGCAGATCAATGATATCGGAATCGAGGAAAGAGGTTTCATTACGCATGAACATGTTGAAATTCCTTGTTTTGAGCGACGTTTCAATCGGGTTTCAGAGATGCACGCTGGTGGCGTGGACCCTTTCAGATCGCGCTCGAATTTCGCCAGCAATGGGCCATTTCTGCGGCCCTGTTGCGGCATGGTTTCCGGTAATGCGGCAATGATGCGGTGGAATTGAGAACCATCCGCGCCGCAGCACCGGATTTAACTTTTAATTATTATTAACAACGCATTAACCGAAACGCATGCGGATTGGATCGTCTGAACTGAAGCCCGATTCGCACCGGACCTCGCCCCATCGCATCGGGTTGTGCCTGTCAGCCAATCATTGAGCTGACCGTCCCGTATTTGTCCACGTAATGCCGCCGCAAACGCTGCAGCGCGATGCGCAGCACCACCTTGCCCGAGCGCGCCGACCAGCCCATGCGTTTCTCGGCGGTTTCAAGACCTTCCAGAAAGCAGCAACACCGCATGATGATGTCGCCCAAACCGGGGCCCAGATCGTCCAGCGCCTGCAGGATCCGGTCACGCGCTGCGCGCGGACCCTCGGCAATTCCAGTATCTCCCGCCAGCCCGCTGCGGTCGCCACTGGTCAGGAACCGGTCCCAGTTCTGCGTGACGCGCGGCCCCATCTGCGCCAGCTCGAAATCTTCACGGAACCGCTCGCCGGCCTGCACCAAGGCGCTTTCCAGAAAGGGCTTGCCATCCCTGTCTTTGCGTCGCGCCAGCATGGCCAGAGGGCTCTCGGCCACGTTGTAACGGATCGGGCGGACGCGCCCCTCTTCATCCACACTGTCGCGCGTGCCCCATTCGATATGCTGGGCGGCAAAGGGGGTGGCAGCCTCCGAAAAGCCCGCCTCCGCCCGTTTGCGGGCCTCGTCCTCGGCCAGGAACCGCTTTAGAGCCGCCCGCCCCGTCGCCGTGATCTTGTAACGTGCGATCCGGCCCGAACGCGTACAGCTGATCCAGTCCTTCAACGCAAAAGCCTGCGCCACGTCGCGCGGCACCACCGCTGTGCGGGTAGGCGGACCATCCTCGCGGTCGCGGAGCACCACCGCCTTGTCCATATCGGTCGCCAGCGCGAGAACCGCGCCGCTTTCGCATAACCGCCGCAAAATCCGGCGGGCCTCACGTGCGAGAGTATCCTCATCGGGAAGAACAGACGCATGTGCAGTCATATCAACAATTCCTTTTTTAAAATCAGGTTTGGGAGTGGCCGAAAAATACCGGCCAAGGGTCTTTAAAATCTCGTCGACAAGCGGGTCGTCCCGCCGGTTCTCAAACCGCCGGACCTGGCGCAACACCGTGGAGGGATGACAGCCCTGCCCACGCGCCAGATCCCGCAGCGAACGACCGGATTCGGTGTGCTCGAGGTAGCGGAACGCGGCCGTCGGCACCCAGTCGGGCAGGCAAGTGCGCGCGTCGGCCTGAATGCCACCAGTCATATGCTTTGCCCCCACGGCAGAAGTCAGAAAACAGAGGCAATCTGAGAACGCATTGATTACGAGAGTGTTAACAGCGCCTGAATTTGACCCAAATTGTTGCCAATTTGTTAACAATGGCCGGAGCGGCGCGCGCTGGTCCAGCGCGCGCGCAACACATTGGATTCACGCCTTATCTTCAGATCCTGTTTTCATTCAGGATATTTCTTCATGTCAGATCTCAAGACCATTTTGTCAAACCTGCGC
>JABDPP010000221.1 GCA_013042765.1 Litoreibacter sp. | reverse complement strand
GGCCAGGATGAGTGTTGCGATGTCAAATCGAACACCCGCGATTGTTACCGCTCCTCCAATGAGGGAAATATAGGCGATAAGGCCCATCGAAAACAGCGCTATGCCTGGGTACAGGAAAAGCCAGTGGGGGGCGAATGACAGAAGAACTTTCAGGTGGCGCCACCCGTCTCGCCAGCTTCTTAGATGAGGCTCTCTGGATCTCCCATCGGGCGCCAGCGTGGTCGGCACTTCAGAAATCACCAAGTCAAAAAGCGCCGCCTTCAACACCATCTCAGAGGCGAATTCCATTCCTGTTGATTTCAGGCCCAAACGCAAAATGGCGTCGCGAGAGAAAGCCCGAAGCCCACAGTGAAAGTCTCCGACTGGCGCGCGGTACAAGATCCGGCCGATCGTAGAGAGGACCGGATTTCCCAGATATCGGTGGAGAGGTGGCATAGCATTCTTAGCGATGCCACCCTTAAACCTATTGCCCATGACCAGATCTGCGCCGCCCCGCAGTTCCAAAACGAATGGCATCAGATTCAAAAAATCGTAGGAGTCGTCCGCGTCTCCCATGACTATGAACTTGCCCCGGGCCGCCTCGATGCCGGCGCGAAGCGCAGAGCCGTAGCCTTTCGATTCGACGGAGATGACCCTTGCGCCTTCTTCGCGGGCAATGTCCTGGCTCCCATCCGTTGAACCATTATCAGCAACAAGGACTTCACCAGATACGTCATTCGATTTTAGAAACTCTTTAGCCTTGCGAATGCAGACGCCAACGGTCTCTGCTTCGTCAAGGCTCGGCATCAAAATGGTCACTTCAACCAAGCTCGCTCCTTCACAAGATAACACCGATTTTTCGGATGGTTGTGTCTCAATTCGATCAATCTTCTTCCCGGTTCCGTAAACCTACCCTAACATAGCGTGGATCGAGAATTCTAATTGAAGCATACGGGAAAAGCCTTTTGAAAATCGAGAAGAACCAAAGCCAAGAGCGAGTTCTTTTCGGGGACACGAAATTTGTTCCAACGACTTTTGTCTTCAGCATCCTTTTCTATCTTATCTTGCAGTATTCGATAGCGCCGGAATTCTTTTCCGTATTGACGGTTCTGGATAACGATGACGCCATGAGACTGGTGTCCGTGCGCGATCTCTTAAATGGTCAGAGTTGGCAAGATACGAGACAGTACCGGGTGCTCCCGCCGGACGGAATCTCGCTCCACTGGTCGCGATTGGTCGATTTGCCATTGGCGGGCCTGAATAGCTTTTTCTTGATTTTCAGTGAGCCGCCGATGGCTGAAAGGATGGCTGCCGCTGTATGGCCTGCATTACTTTTCATCACCTTTCTTTCAATTACGGCGAGAACGGCTCAAGTGCATTTCGGGAATGCCGCCGCGTGCTACGCAATGCTGGCAGCAAGCTTAATGCCCATGCTCTTCGCAAACTTTTTCCCGTTTGGTCGTGTAGACCACCACAATGTTCAGATGGTTCTTGCGCTTGCGATTTGCGCGTCTCTGATAGCATCAAGTCATCCCCTAAGCCTCGGCACAATCGCCGGAAGCCTTGCGGCCCTGTCACTTGCAGTGGGCTTGGAGATGATCTTCTTCATTGCTCTGGCAGGCCTTATTCTGGTCGCCGAGATCTTTTTTTCCCCTTCTGTGTCGACCAAGAAGCTTCTTGGGTTCAGCGTCAGCTTGGGATTGGCCGCGCCCGCTTTCTACGTGGTACAGAACGGCCTTGACGCGTGGACCGTCAGATCCTGCGATCAATTGTCAATTCCGGTTCTATTTCTGACGTCGAGCGCATTAGTTTATGCGCTTGCAGTGGCGCTCGCGCATCGCGTGTTCGCCACCAACTGGGGCCGTTTGGCCGCAGGTGCTCTCCTTACAATTGTGTTCCTTGCAGCCACGTACTGGCAGTTCAAACCCTGTATCGCCGGGCCTTATGCGGATTTGCCGGAGGCCATTCAGAAGATCGTTATCGGCGGCATTATCGAAGCTGCGTCCGCTTGGACGCTTCTCTCGCTTGCGCCGGCATTCGCGCTGAATGTGCTCCTCCCTCTGTTTCTGGTTTTCCTGCTGTTGGCCGGGCAATTGGCTCGGAAAGTCAATGCTGCGTCCGAAGTTGGCAACAATCGGGCTCTGGCAATCATTTCAGCGTTTCTCTGTCTGGGGCTTCTCGGAGCCTTCTGGCAATTGCGTGCTTTCAACTGGGGTTTAACAGTTCTCCCTTTAGCCTTTGGTGCCACCTTGTCTTTCTGGGCCAGAACCAAATGGAAAGTTCTGCCCCGCGCGAAACCTGTCGTGCTGACCGCATTTTTCATTTTCATTATTGCCCCTCAGACCCTAACCCTCAGCGGGCAAAAATTACTTTCCGTCACGGCGCAGCCCCAACCGGATCGCGCGTCTGAACTGAGAACAAGCTCAAGAAGTTGCGGCAGTCATGCACAGATTACCCGTCTGAACCAAATTTCTCCGACCTTGATCATGGCGCCTCTTAACCTCGGCCCAAAGATACTACTTCACACGTCGCACTCAGTGACGGCTGCTCCTTATCACCGAAGCGCCGAAGCTCTCTCCAATGGAATTTTCCCATTCATCGGTGCGTTCGAAGACATGGCTCAAACGGCACAAAAATACCGGGTGAGCATTGTATTGATATGCAACCAGCAGCGGTTTGGGCGAAAAGACAGTGCAGGTGAGCGCTTGGCCTCCGGTGATTTTCCGGATTGGCTTCAGCCGGTCGACATAGAGTCAGATCACCTTACCGCCCTGCGCGTTTTGAGAGATGGGCAAGGAGATTTGTTACGGTGAAGATCCGAGGAGCAATAGGGCGAATTGGATCCGGTTTCTGCCCGTATTTGTCAGTCACCTTTATCCGTTTTGTGCTGGTCGGTGGATTATCCAGCATTTCCTATTCGCTCTTGGTTTCTGCGATCGTGAGCTTCACAGAACTGCCTGCATTCGCCTCAAGTGTGGTTCTCTTCGTAGCATTCATTCCCGTAACCTTTCGGGCGCACAAGGTCGTAACCTTCGTAGCAGCAGATTTGTCGAAGGGCGCATTTATCCAGTACGCTCTTCTTCAAGTATCCTGTTTTTCCTTTGTTTCTTTCATTTGTTCGCGGCATGTGACGAACGCCTATTTCTGGGACGCGGCATTGTACTTCGCCGCGGTGACCATATCCGCCATTCTCAGTTTTCTCATCGGGCGCTATTTCATTTTCCGGTCTCGTGACGAAGCCTGACCAAAAAATGGAGATTGCGCCCAAACACTAAACTGAAAGGCCAAGGGTACAGTTTGATGTCGGTTGTGAATTTCTCCACCTCCAGTCCTGCTTCCCTGAAGCGTGCCTCCCAGATTTCGCGCGATGCGTATTCATAGGGTAGCGCAATACCATGAGGAGCGTTTCCAACCCAATCCATGAAACGCAAAACTATGTGGTCAAACCAATTCTCCGCCAGATGGTCCTTTATGACCACGCATGTTCTGCTTATTCGCGCCGCTTCATTCAGGAGTTCCTGGGGATTTTCGCAATGGTGCAGGACATCCACAAATGTGACCGCATCCACACTATCATCCTCAAACGGAATTTTCTTTCCGTCGAATTGCCTGACTTCGAGATACGTGCTCGGCCGAACCAGTACGTCAATGCCAGTCACCGTGATATCACCCATGAGGTCTTTGACCTGGCGTGCGACACTGCCATCACCTGTCCCAACATCGATGACGTCGTTGTTCCCGATTAAGAATGCGCTCAATCCCTGAGCAAGGACATCTTGCCTGCGATTGAAAACCAGAACTCTATGCGTTTTCCTGATTAAGTCTTTCAGCATCTAACTTCCCAGTACTTGAGCTTGGGCCCAAGAAAAACTCGCCTCATAAGTGTCGTTACCATCAAGTGCAAAGGTTGTTCCTATTTATTTTGAACTGCCAAGTAGGTTGTTCGATTCCAAGACGCAGGGCGTTCTGCCTGTGTTGCAGGAATAGTTCCCGCCATGTCTGTGAGGAAGCTCGCAGCACTTCCTACTCGATACGTGGTATGGCTCATCAATTTTCTTAAGGAGTCTCCTTCGCCTCGATGGTGCGGCGCGCTGCCCCCGCCGGATCACCTACAAATGTGCTCACGTCCCATAACAAGAATTTTATTGGAAATCTGGAATGGGCGGGCTTAGCGCCGCCGTGTCGAAGTCAAGGATGCAAATGCAGAAAATCGCATGATCCGGACGCCAGATGCCCCCGTAAGTCTTCGCGATGCCAGTCAGGCATCTCGTTATTCATTTACGGGAGATACCCATGATCAGAAGAACTTTCCTCGCCCTTTCGGCCGCCGCTGCCATTGCATCCACACCTGCTGTTGCTGGTAGCAACTCGAAAGACATCGTCGACACCGCCGTTTCCGCCGGCAGCTTTGCGACCCTCGTTGCCGCCGTTCAGGCCGCAGGTCTGGTCGACACGCTCAAAGGCGACGGCCCCTTCACCGTTTTTGCTCCGACCGACGAAGCATTCGCAGCCCTGCCCGAAGGCACCGTCGAGACGCTGCTCAAGCCTGAGAACAAAGACCAGCTGACCGCGATCCTGACCTATCACGTTGTCCCGGGCAAAGTGATGTCTGGCGACCTGAGCGACGGCATGATGGCCGCAACCGCACAGGGTGGCGAAGTCAAGATCGGCACAATGAACGGCGTAACCGTCAACGAAGCCAACGTCGTTTCCGCCGACGTGATCGCCTCCAACGGCGTCATCCACGTGATCGACAAAGTTATCCTGCCCAGCTCGTAAGGCTCACAGTTCCGGCCCCGGGTGACCGGGGCCACCCTATCCTCCAAAAGGAAGAGAACCATGAAAAGACGCACCGCCCTGAAGGGCCTCGTAGCAGCTGGCGCACTGGCGACCATCGCAGCCTGTAGCCCAATGACCTCTGAGCCCGATATCGTTGATATCGCCGCCGGCGACCCCGACTTCGCCACGCTCGTTGCTGCAGTTTCCGCAGCCGGCCTCGTTGACACGCTGAAATCCGAAGGCCCGTTCACGGTCTTCGCACCGACCAACGACGCTTTCGCCAAGCTGCCCGCCGGCACCGTTGAGTCCCTTCTCAAGCCCGAAAACAAGGACCAGCTGGCCGCGGTCCTGACCTATCACGTTGTCCCGGGCGCCGTGACCTCCGACCAGCTGGCAGGCCAGCGTCTGAGCGTCGCCACCGTTCAGGGCCAGAACGTCCATGTTGACGGCCGTGATGGCGTCAAGGTGAACAAGTCCACCGTAACCGCCGCCGATATCATGGCGTCGAACGGCGTGATCCACGTGATCGATACGGTCCTGCTGCCGAAGTAAAACCTGCACAGGATATTTACCCACGAACGCCGGGGCCTCTGAAGGAGCGCTCCGGCGTTTTTTTGGCCCGTTCTGCTTGTAAGCCCACCTGCGTGCGGTGGCCTAACCGCGCGGCAAGCTTTCGGCCCTAAACCCCTTCCCCGGACGTCCTATGCGCCGCACGGTCCGACAGGCTGGCGCGTCGCATGCAAGAAGAAGTGGTTACCGGTCCCGAAGACAGCCCCCGACAGGGCCAAGGGACATCCGATCACGCGCAAGGATATGGGGGAACCCCCCGGCAACCCGCTCCGGCGGCGCCGTCGATCTTGAATATACGATCCACTTTCAGAGGATCGCCTCAGATATCTCACAGGCAGGCTGCGTTATTTATATGCCAGGCTGCACCGGATCCCGGAAAACCCCGCGCCCCTCTGGCAGCGGGGCCGTGGTGCAGCACCTCCCCTCGCTACAAAAGCAAAGGGCGCCACGTGGGCGCCCTTTTATTCATCCTATTCATCGGATCAGTGTCCGCTTAGTGCACCACAGCATCTTCCGGTGGCTGGCGGTTTGAGGACGACACCCGATCGCCCACAATCAAGCCATCGGCCCCCGCGCTCACCGAGATATCCGCGCCGTCGAGCACATCGCCGGCAAGGATCATCTCCGCCAGCTGGTCCTGCAGGGCGCGCTGGATCACACGCTTGAGCGGACGTGCACCGAAGACGGGATCATAGCCCTCATCGGCCAGCCACTTGCGGGCACCCTCATCCAGATCGAGCGTGATCTTGCGGCCCGCCAGACGCTTTTGCAGCAGTCCAAGCTGGATATCGACGATCCCGGTCATATCCTCGCGCGCCAGGCGGTCGAAGATGATGGTCTCGTCGAGACGGTTCAGGAACTCGGGGCGGAAATGGGCCCGTACCGCATCCATCACGTCGCGCTTGGCGTCTGCGCTGTCCGCGCCATCGGGCAGCTGGCTGAGCGCCTGCGCCCCGAGGTTTGAGGTCAGCACGATCAGCGTCTGCTTGAAATCAACTGTGCGGCCCTGACCATCGGTCAGCACTCCGTCATCAAGCACCTGCAACAGCACGTTGAACACATCCGGATGCGCCTTCTCGACCTCGTCGAACAGCACGACCTGATAAGGCCGACGCCGCACGGCTTCGGTCAGAACACCGCCTTCGTCATAACCGACATAACCCGGAGGCGCGCCGATCAGGCGAGCGACGGCGTGTTTCTCCATGAACTCCGACATGTCGATGCGCACCATCGCGTGCTCGTCGTCGAAGAGGAACTCCGCCACGGCTTTGGTCAGCTCGGTCTTGCCGACGCCGGTTGGCCCGAGGAACAGGAATGAGCCGAGCGGCCGGTTCTCGTCGTTCAGGCCGGCCCGGGCACGGCGCACCGCATTGGCCACGGCGGTCATCGCACTGCGCTGGCCGATCACGCGCTTGCCAATCTCCTCTTCCATGCGCAGCATCTTCTCGCGCTCGCCCTCCAGCATCTTGGAGGTCGGGATACCGGTCCAGCGTTCCACGACGGAGGCGATCTGCTCGGGTCGCACAGCCTCCTCGACCATCACGCCGCTGTCTTCGCGGGCCTCGGCCTCGCCAAGCTGCTTTTCGAGATCGGGGATCACGCCGTAAGACAGCTCACCGGCCTTGGCGAGGTTGCCCTCGCGCTTGGCGATATCAAGCTCAGCCCTTGCGCGGTCCAACTTCTCTTTCAGGTCACGCGCGCCTTCCAGCTTGTCGCGTTCCGCCTGCCACTGGGCGGTCATCTCGCTCGATTTTTCCTGCAGTTCGGACAGCTCTTTCTGCAGCGAGACGAGCCGGTCCTTGGAGGCAGCGTCATCCTCTTTCTCGAGCGCGGCCGCTTCGATCTGCTTTTGCAGGATCTCGCGGTCGAGCGCGTCCAGCTCTTCGGGCTTGCTGTCGACCTCCATGCGCAGCCGCGATGCGGCCTCGTCCATCAGGTCGATCGCCTTGTCTGGCAGGAACCGGTCGGTGATATAGCGGTGGCTCAACTGGGCTGCGGCCACCAGCGCGCTGTCGGAAATCCGTACACCATGGTGCAGCTCGTATTTCTCCTTGATGCCGCGCAGGATCGAAACTGTGTCCTCCTCGGTCGGTTCCTCAACCATGACCGGCCGGAACCGGCGCGCCAGGGCAGCGTCCTTCTCCACGTGCTTGCGGTACTCATCGAGCGTGGTGGCGCCCACACAGTGCAACTCGCCCCTCGCCAGCGCAGGCTTCAGCAGGTTCGAGGCATCCATCGCCCCGTCCGCCTTGCCAGCACCCACAAGCGTGTGCATCTCGTCGATAAAGAGAATGATCTCGCCAGCCGCGGAGGTCACCTCAGACAGGATCGCTTTCAGGCGTTCCTCGAACTCACCGCGGTATTTCGCACCGGCAATCAACGCACCCATATCAAGCGCCATCAGCTTCTTGTTGCGCAGGCTTTCGGGCACGTCGCCGTTGATGATCCGCAGCGCCAGACCTTCGGCGATCGCGGTCTTACCAACGCCCGGCTCACCGATCAGAACCGGGTTGTTCTTGGTCCGGCGGCTCAGAACCTGCATCGTGCGCCGGATCTCTTCATCCCGGCCGATGATCGGGTCGATTTTGCCCTCCTCGGCGGCCTCGGTCAGGTCGCGGGCATATTTCTTCAGCGCGTCGTAGCCTTCCTCGGCCGTCGCGGTATCGGCGGTCCGGCCCTTGCGGATGTCATTGATCGCACCATTGAGTTTCTGGGCCGAAACGGCACCGGCCTCCAACGCCTGCTTGGCGCCGGATTTTACCACTGCGAGCGCAGTCAGAATGCGCTCGACCGGCACGAAACTGTCGCCGGCCTTCTTGGCGATTTTCTCGGCCTCGTCGAGGACCTTCGCGGTCTGGGTATCAAGATAGACCTGGCTGGCGTCGCCGGTCACTTTCGGCATTTTCGACAGCGCCAGATCAACCGCTTCCAAGACCCGGTCCGGCGCGCCGCCTGCGCTCGAAATCAGGTTGGAGGCAAGCCCCTGATCGTCGTCCATCAATGCTTTTAGAAGGTGTTCGGGTGCCAGTCTCTGGTGGTTTTCGCGCATCGCGATGGTCTGCGCGGCCTGAACGAACCCCCGTGCCCGTTCGGTAAGCTTTTCCAAGTTCATTTTACTGTCCTTTCACAAGCGTCCGCTGTTCCAACACCCGCCCGGCGGCATGTCGAAGGTTCGGACCTCATTTCTCATGTGGGCATGGTGTCGGGATTGCTCAAGACCCGATGGTGCAAAACTGCAACATTTTTTCGCCCCGCCAGCGCGGCCGCGCGCGCGTCAGATCTTGACGGCCAAGGCCGCACCCCTCAGGAAGGCCGAAACCCGCAGAAAAGGATAAAACATGTCGGATGACCGCCTGATCGTGGCCCTTGATG
>JABDPP010000210.1 GCA_013042765.1 Litoreibacter sp. | reverse complement strand
GCGTTGAGCACGGCGATCTCCCCGCCGCCACCGGCAAAAGCGCCGGTGCGCAGGTCGATAACGAAAGGCCAGTTGGAGAACACCATCGGAAAGCCCGGCCGGATCGCGTGAACCATCACGAGACTGGCCAGCGTTTCGGCCAGTGACTGGGCCAGGAAACCTGCCAGCGTGGCGGGCGCTGTTGCGCCGGACTGCGCCGCGGTGATGCAAGAAATGGGAATATCGTGCGCGATACATTCGAACACGACGTCGACGGCGTCTTCTCCGAACCGCAGGGGCGAGATTACCGGGGAGATATGGGCCTTCACGAAGGGCCTTTTTGCAAAGCTGCCTTTCCCTCCGGCGGCGATATCGAACATCTCGACGATGGGCGGAATGTGCTCGGCCAGCGTGAAAGAGGTGGCCACGGGTTTGGAGGTGTTTTTCAAAAGCGCGTAGGCCGTGTTCACGTCGAGATCGAAATTGTCCGGCACATCCGTCGCGACGCAGCAGCGCGTGAACCAGCTCACATTGGCCAGTGTGTCCTGTAGCCGTGTGAAATCATGCAGGTCGCGCAACGTCGACGGGCGGTAGAGGCCGGTGTCGAGATCAAGGGTCTGAACCGCCGCGCCGCCGGTCCCGAAATACACCCGTTCTCCTCCCACCTCGATCGAGCGCTGCGGATCGCGCCCGTGCAGAACGAAGCGTCTGGAGGCTCCTGCGATTGCCTCTTCGACAAGGTCTTGCGGGAGCAGGAACCGGCCACGATTGTCTTCTACGGCTCCCGCGGCCTTGAGCCCCTCCGCAAGGCGGTCGGGCACTTCACCCATTCCCAGTTCTGCGAGAAGTCGAAAGGCTGTGTCGCGGATGTCCTCCATGTCGGAGATGCTGAGCGGCCGATACTGACCACCGCGCTGGCCGGGCGGGCAGGGGTCGATCTCGGGCTTTGCTTCACGACGCGCCAGCCGTTCCTGCCGACCTCCCGCGCGGCGATTGCCTTGTGATCGTGTCATCTGCGGCCCCGTTTCCAGCCAAATTTTAGGCCCCGGTCTCTCAGTCGCCCGATGGCCTTTGAGAAAACGAAAGGCTGTTTGGCGGGAGTTTACAAGCCTTATCTGTGCGGGCTTGCGCGGGTGAAGGAAAGTTTCGGAAAACCTGAATGAGCACAACGAGCTTGACCGGATCATCGCCTGCGCTTTGAGTAATTGGAAAGACGCTTCTTGTTCGGGGGTATTACATGAAGTCGCAGACACGGGTCGTCGTCATCGGTGGCGGGATCGCCGGGTGTTCGACGCTCTACCACCTGACACAGGAAGGCTGGAGCGACGTGATGCTTCTCGAGCGCAACGAGTTGACCAGCGGCACGACGTGGCATTCCGCAGCACAGGTGACGAATTTCGGCATGAACCAGACTATGGTCGGGCTGAAGTCGCACTCCATAGCGCTCTATAAGGAACTGGCCGAAGACCCTGACTATCCGATCAACTACCACCACGCCGATGGCGGGATCCGGCTGGTCAATACCGAGGCGCAGATGGACGGGCTTCGGCATTTTACCTCCATGGCGCGCGGCATGGGCGTAGAGTTCGAGGTAATCGATGCCGAGGAATGCGCCCGCCGCCACCCGCTGATCTCGACCGAAAACCTGCTGGGCGGGCTCTGGGATCTGTTTGATGGCGATATCGATCCGGCGCAGCTTTGTCAGGCGTTGGCGCGTCGGGCCCGCAAGGCCGGCGCCGAGGTGCATCGTAACACGCCGGTGACGGGCCTTCGGCAGTTGCCCGACGACAGCTGGATCGTGGAAACCGACAAGGGTGAAATTCATGCCGAGATCGTGGTCAATGCCTGCGGATACCGGGTGAATGAGGTGGGTGCGATGATGGGCGTGCATCATCCTGTTATGTCCATGGAACACCAGTATTTCTTGACGGAAACCATCCCCGCGATCCGTGACGCCGGGCATCGTATGCCCCTGATCCGCTGCGCGATTAGCGACTATTACTGCCGTCAGGAAAAGAACGGCCTTCTGGTCGGTTTCTATGAACAGGATTGCCAGACCTGGGGGATGGACGGGATTGACCCGAATTTCGTCAATGCGCTCTGTCCCGATGATCTGGATCGGGTCAGTGACGTGCTGGAGGGGGCGTTCGCGCGAATGCCCGCCCTGATGGAGGTTGGCATTCACACGGTGGTCAATGGCCCGATCACCTATACGATCGACGGTGCGCCCTTGGTCGGGCCGATCCCGGGAAAACGCAATGCGTTCTGCATCATAGGTCTGCGCGCCGGCCTTGGCGAGGGTGGCGGGCATGGCTGGCTCTTGGCGCAACAGATCGTCCATGGGGAAGCCTGTTACGACACGTGGCCGCTCGACCCGCGCCGTTTCACGGGGCATTGCAACGTCGAACTGACCGCGCTGAAGGCCATCGAGGATTACCGCAATGAGTTCCGGTTCCATTTCCCGCACGAGCACCGTCCCGCGGGCCGGCCGGTCAAAACCACGCCACTGACCCCTGTTCTTGCCGCCGAAGGAGCCGCCTTCGGCGTGGTCAATGGCTGGGAGCGGGTGGATTATTTCAAGCCGGATCCGGATTTCGCCGAGACCCACAGTTTCCGGTTTAATGAGGTCTTCGATGTTGTCGCCGGCGAGGTGGCCGCCGTGCAACACGCGGTTGGCCTTGCCGAGGTCAACGGCTTCAACCGATTTGAACTGACTGGTGCTGATGTTCACGGCTTTCTCGACCGGATGATCTGCGGGCGGGTGACGCGCAAGCCGGGCAAGGTCGGTCTGGGCTATCTGCTGAACGAGCAGGGGATGCTGAAGTCAGAGGCGACAACCGCAAATCTCTCGGACGGGCGCGTTTGGTATGGCTCTGCCGCTGCGTCGGAATATCATGATATGGACTGGTTGCAGTCTCACCTGCGCGAGGGCGAAGACGTGCGGATCCGGTCTCTGACCAATGCATGGACCACGCTGGTTCTTGCGGGACCGAAGGCGCGAGAGGTTATGCAATCGGTTTCACGGCTGGACTGGTCGAAGGAGGCGTTTCCGTGGCTCTCGGTCCGCGAGGCCATCATAGGCATCGCACCGGCTGTGGTCATGTCGGTTAGTTTTTCCGGCGAACTGGCCTATGAAATCCATGTCCCCAACGCACAGCTATACGCGGCCTATCTTTCCTTGCGGCAGGCCGGAGAGTCGCATGGTCTGCAGCTCTTTGGTGGGCGGGCCGTCGAGTCGATGCGC
>JABDPP010000441.1 GCA_013042765.1 Litoreibacter sp. | reverse complement strand
GATTAGTGATCAGGATGGCGAACAGAATGGCCAGACCTGGGATCAGCGCGGCCAGAAACAGCGTCGACGCCGATATGCCCAGAACCAGACCGATAATGATGTAGGCAATCGATGGCGGGATCAGGATGCCGGTACAGGCACCAGCCGCAACCAGCGCACAGGCATATGGGCGTGGATAGCCACTCTCGACCAGCCGGTCGATGGTCATCCGACCCACAGCCGCGGCACCTGCCGCGTCCGAGCCGGAAATCGCCGCAAACATCCCGCAGACAAGAACAGTCGCCGAGCCAAAACCGCCCTTTGCAAAGCAGGTAAGGGCCTCGGCCACGTCCAGGAATTTTCGCGATAATCCCGTTCGAACCAACACGTCGCCGGTAAGAATGAACAGCGGAACGGCTGTCAGCGCGAAGGCGTCGATACCGGTAAAGAGGCTCTCGCCCACAAGGCTCAGGGGCAGGTCGCCCGACATCACCAGCATTGTGATCGCAGCGGCGCCAATTGCGGCCCAGACCGGCACAGCCAGCGCGATAAGACCGACGAACATGATCACGGGAACATAGAAGTCCCAGCCCAGTTCGACCGTTTGATTAAGTTGATTCCACAGCATGTCGCGTTTCCTTAATCAAACAGCTTGTCGCCTTCGAAGACGGGCGTGCCGTCTCGCAAAGACCGAAAATCTCGGCGGAAAGACTGCAGCAACCGCCAGACCATGAGAGCAAATCCCGCTGGCACAGCCATCAGGAACCAGACTTTGGAGATCCGCAGCCCGTCCGTAACGGAGCCGAATTTGGCCGAAACATGGACAGTTTCGAAGGACCAGTAGAGCGCAATAATCGCAACCGCGAACATCACCAGATCGCCAAAAATGTAGAGCAGAGCCTTGGCCCGGGGCGCGAGGTAATGCATCACAACATCAATGCGAATATGCGCGCGCTCCTTGACCGCCGCCGCAGCGCCAATCCAGGCCAGGTAGATGAACGAGTAGCGGACGATCTCCTCGCCCCAGATCGAGGAGTATGAGAATATCTCGCGCCGCAGCACCTCAATGGCCATCGTGATGACGAGCATGACGTAGAATATGAGAAGCAACCATCGCTCGGCGTCGCGGTCAATGCGTCGTAAAATATCCATGTCTCACCCTGTCATTTGGCCACAAGTCTACCGTCGCACAGACGCCCGAAACCGCGGCTCTCTGGACGGAAAAGGCGGGAGCTTCGAAAAGCTCCCGCTGTTTTCTTTAAGCGTCGTGCACGTAGTATTTGCCCTGCGTGCTGGCCGCCTCTTCAAGCTTGTTGAAGGCGTCCATCGAGCCGGCGAGCTCGGTCTTGAACGGATCCCATTCGGACCGCTGATATCCGCCAGCGTCTTTCCACTCGCCGAGCTGATCTTCGCTGAGAGAATGGAACTCGACGCCCGCCTTGGAAAGCTCGGCCATCGCGAAAGCCCGTGCCGAGGGAACCTTGGAGAGGTTCTGGTGCGCGGTCATCTCCGACCCCCACATGATCCCTTCCTGCACATCCGCCGGCATGGAATTGAACCACTCGAGGTTACACGAATAGACCTGGCTGTCCGGCACCGCTTGGGTAAAGGTCACGTGGCTCAGGATGTCCTTGAAACCAAAGACATAAAGTGCCCCGACGGAAGGATCCAGCGCATCTGCCACACCCTGTTTGATCGCCGAAGGCGTTTCACCCCAGGCCACCGGCGTCGGGTTGGCGCCGACCATGCGGTAATATTGCTGGAGCATCTTCGAGCCCGGAACGCGGAACTTCACACCCGAAAGATCGCTGGGTGACAGAACAGCCCCTGCCCCGCCCTTACGCACCGCGACAACGCGTGGGTCGATATTGACGTAGAACAGCGCCTTGAACCCTGCGGCTTCGACCTTGGGATGAACTTCCGCATCCCAGTAGTCCGAGTTGACAAGGTTGGTGAAGCGTTGGTTCGAACCGCAAAGATACGGCATGTTGATAAGGTCGACCGTCGAGGCAAATGGCGCAAAATTTGACAGCGAGTGTTGCGCTGCCTGGATCGTGCCGCCCTGCACCTTCTGCACGAGCGAACCGCCCGCACCTAGCTGGCCACCCGGCGCAAGCTTCACGTAAATCTTGCCGTTCGTTGCGTTCTGAATGTTCTCCTTCAGGTCCAACTGCATGATCGGATAGCTGCGCGATGCACCAAGGACATAGGCGGTGGCCACTGTCATGATGTGATCTGCCGCCTTTTCGCGATCGCGCTCTTCATTGGCGGTTTGCGCCGCAGCCTCTGTCGACCACAAGGTGCCCGCGGCACCGGCAACCAGAGCGGCCGTGAAGCCACCGGTTGCCGCCAGTTTCATGAAATTCCGGCGCTCGGCCGATTTCAGTTCATTCCGATCATCAGTCAAATTGTATCCTCCCATTGGACGTTCAGCCGCCATCATTATTTTTTCGGTCGGCCTCTTTTTGTAGAATTGCCACGACGAACAAGGCCGAAGCGACAAGCAGAACCAGCATTTCACTCACGTCACTCAGAAAGGCGTTTCCCATGAACGCACCCATCGCGACATTCGTCGCAAAGATAAGAAAGGTCACAAGCGATGCAGTGAGAAACATTTGAGCGAGCTCCAGCTGGAATCGGTTCCAATTCGAATGTAAGCGCTTACAAACGATTCATGCAAGCGTTTACATTTGATCGGGGGCAATTTATAAACTCGGAAGTTCGATAAATTTGGCTAAGCCTTTCAAACGAATTAAGAAACCATGCCTGAAAAGTCCTCCGCACCGACCTTAAATGATGTTGCACAGGCGGCAGGTGTTTCAACGGCTACGGTATCGCGCTTCATAAATTCACCCGAGCAGTTGACCGAAAGCACCCGGAAGAAGGTCAAGATCGCGGTCAATAAACTGGGATATACGCCGAATTTCGGCGCCCGCGTGATGGCGGCGAAACGCACCAATACAATTGGAGCGATCATTCCAACGATGGAGAACGCGATCTTCGCGCGCGGCCTGCAGGCGTTCCAGGAAGAGTTGCGACAGAACGGCTATACGCTGCTTGTGGCGAGCTCTTCCTACCGGACAGATATCGAGGAAGAACAGATCCGGTCGCTTGTGTCCCGCGGTGCGGATGGGCTTCTTCTGATCGGACATGAACGCGCCCCGGGGGTCCGCCGATTTCTTGAAACACAAGGCGTTCCAGCGCTTGTCGCCTGGACGTACGACGCCGCTGCCGCCCTGCCCTCGATCGGGTTCGACAACCGCAAGTCAATGCGCGCGCTGGTCGAGGAAGTTCTCAAAATGGGGCACCGCCGCATTGGAGTTATCTCTGCGGCAACAAAAGCAAATGATCGCGCCCAGTTACGTGTTCTCGGCGTGCGCGATGCAATGGCAGCCGCAGGCCTGGATGCCGAAAACCTTCCGATTGTCGAAACAACCTATGGGGTCGATGCCGGTGCCTTGGCGTTTGAGCGGTTGATGCGAGAAAATGAATGGCTGACGGCCATCATTTGCGGAAACGACGTGCTCGCCGTGGGGGCAATGACACAAGCGCGCGCGCTTGGCCTCCGCGTGCCGGAAGACGTTTCTGTGACCGGGTTCGACGACATCGAACTGGCCACAATTGTTGAGCCTGCGCTCACCACTGTCCATGTGCCCCACCGCGACATGGGCTCCAAAGCGGCCCGCATGCTGATCCAGATTGTCGAAGGGAAATGTCGCGGTAAAGCAGTTGAGCTCGATGCCAGTATCCGCCTCAGAGGGTCTCTCGCCCCACCAAAACCGCCCACCGGTCTCAAGCCAGAATGATCTGACATCGACAGCGAGATCTCTATCGGCGGCAGGCCTAGCCGCTGGTGCGCGCAGATCGACGAGGTCCTGCGGAACCTTTCTTCGGTGTGCGTTTTCGCCTCGCCACGGCCAGAGGACTATTGAGCCTCCTGATCGATGTCTTCGGGCGTCGCTACGTTACGTTTGGCAATGACGCGTTGCCGTAATGCCCTTTGCGAGACGAGATCCTTTCCCCAGCGCTCATGTTCGTATTTAGTCGACGAAACGAGAGGTAGGTTCTGATGTTCAAGGGCGTTGTTGGGTCGATAGATTTCGAGAAATCAGGAGTTTCGTCGGGAT
>JABDPP010000439.1 GCA_013042765.1 Litoreibacter sp. | reverse complement strand
CATTCAACCTGATCGACGGAATGGATGGCGCCTGTGGGGGGTTGGGCATGATTGCCAGTGCCGGGCTGGCGGGCATGCTGCTTTCACTTCGCCAGCCTTCCGATGCGCTGGTGCTGGTGGCGCTCGCGGGGGCCTGTCTTGGGTTCCTGCGCTACAATTTTAATCCGGCGTCGATTTTTCTCGGTGATTGCGGAAGCATGTTTATCGGTTTTATGCTGGCGGCGGTATCCCTCAAGGCCAACGTCAAGCAGTCTTTGCTGGTCGCGCTGATTGTCCCCTTGCTGGCCGTGGGCGTACCTGTTTTCGATGTGATGCTGGCCGTCTGGCGCCGCATGGCACGCAAGCTGATTTCAATGATTCGCAACGACGGTCTGGCCACCCGGATTTTCGGACCCGATCTCGACCATATCCACCATAAGCTCATGCGCAGCGGCATGACGCAGCGCAAGGCGGCGATTGCACTTTACGGGGCCGCAATTTTTGTATGCCTGGTTGCGATTGGTGCATCGGCGATGGCCTCCAACCGTGCGGCGTTTCTGATGATCGGCATGGTGGTGGCGCTGCACGTAATTGTCCGGCAGGTTGCGCAGGTCGAGCTGTGGACCACCACGCAGGTGGTCTTGCAGGGCATCCGCCGGCCCCGCAATATCGTCGGGTTGATTGTTGCGATTGGCTGGGATGTGAGCTGCCTGCTCTTCGCCACGTATTTCGTTTTCGGGATTGTCCTGAACAGGCCCTTTTCATACCTGCATTTGGCCGTCTGTGTGATGATTCCCTTTGCGACGATCTATTTCTACAACATCTATAAAACCGTATGGACGCGTTCGCGCATATCGCAACTGCTGGTCCTGATGATGCAGCTGGCGGCCGGCGAGGTGCTGGCCTATGTCGCCCTGCTTTGGACCTCCAGTCTTACCCATATGGAGCTGGCCACGGCACTTGTTTTGCATATGGCGGTTGCCGGGATCGGGATCGTCGGCATTCGGGCTTCCCTGCGGGTTGCCCGCGATCTGAACGCATGGCTGCGCTGCTCCATCGGCTCCGATTATGATTTGAAGACCCTCGTGCTCGGGGCGGGCGAAAACGCGATCCTTTACCTCCGCCAGGCGTCCTTTGCAGAACAGCAAAAAGCGCCCAGAAAAATCATGGGACTGATCGATGACAATCCGGCTCTGCACCGCAAGGTGGTCTACGGCTATCCGGTGCTGGGAAGCTTCGACGAGCTGGAGAGCGTGATCAAGGAGCATGAAATTGATGAGCTCATCTTTACCCATCATTATGACGAAGAGCTCCGCGCACGTATTCTCGCGCTGAAATCAAAATATGACCTCATGATTCGCGATTTTGTTTTTGTGCTGCGGCATCTCGATGAACACGGTATTTGCCATGGCATGGTCAAGCCCTATTCGGTTCACGACATCGATTGCCGGAACCTGTGCAACCGAATGGATCAGGCCTGTGAGGAGCGGGTGCAAACGGTCGAGACCGGCGATGGCCGGCCGGCCGAACTGATGGACTAAGCCGGAATCTATTCCCGGATCTGGCCCTTGCCGGAAATCACAAACTTGTAGGTCGTGAGCTCCTCCAGACCCATCGGACCGCGCGCATGAAGCTTATCGGTGCTGATGCCGATCTCGGCCCCCATGCCGAATTCCGCGCCATCGGTGAATCGGGTCGAGGCATTCACATAGACCGACGAGGAATCCACTTCCGCCAGAAATTCCTTCTGTGCTTTTTCGTCCATGGTGACGATGGCGTCCGAATGTCCGGAGCCATACTGGTTGATGTGGGCAATCGCGGCCGCGGTATCTTCAACCACGCGGATGGCCAGAATCATTTCAAGATATTCCGCATACCAGTCCTCTTCCGAGGCGGGCTTGGCCGAGGGAATCAGCGTGCACACGGTTTCGTCGCCACGGATTTCCACGCCGCGCGCATCGAAAATTTCGCCCATCTTGGGGAGAAACTCATCGGCAATGCTCTTGTGCACAAGCAGGGTTTCCATGGCGTTGCAGACGCCCGGCCGCTGGCACTTGGCATTTTCCGAAATCTTCAGGGCCATCGTGAGGTCGGCCGCCGCATCGACGTAGGTGTGGCAGACACCGAGATAGTGTTTGATCACCGGGACATGCGCCATTTCCGTAACCGCCTTGATCAGCCCTTCGCCGCCGCGCGGAATAATCAGGTCAAGATAGTCGGTCATCTGGCACATCACCTTGACCGCCTCGCGATCGACGGTGGGGATCAGCTGGATCGCGTTCTCCGGCATGCCCTTCTCGGCGCCGCCCTTCTGCATCGCTTTGGCAATCGCCAAATTCGAATGGATGGCTTCCTTGCCGCCTCGCAGGATGACGGCGTTCGAGGTCTTGAAGCAAAGCGCGGCGGCATCGCAGGTGACATTCGGCCGCGATTCGAAGATGATGCCGATGACGCCGATGGGAACACGCACCTTGCGGATTTCAAGCCCGTTGGGCCGGTTCCAGGTGCTGATCTCGCTCCCGACGGGGTCGCTCAGTACGGCAACGTCACGCAGGCCCTTGATCATGCCGTCGATGCGCGCGTCGGTCAGTTCCAGCCGGTCGAGCAGTGCCGCGCTGAGGCCGGCCGCTTTACCCGCCTCGAGATCCTTGGCGTTCTCCTGCTGGATCAAACCGCGTTGCGCATCCAGCTCTTCAGCCATCGCCTCAAGGATCGCGTTTTTCTTGCGGGTTGACAGCTTTGCCAGTTTGCGGCTGGCGGCTTTTGCGTCCCGGCCGATTTTTAAAACCTGTTCTTTGACGTCCATTTTTTCCCCTTTAAAGGATCACCATATTGTCACGGTGAATCACCTCGCCGGATTTGCCGGCGGTTTTCTGTCCCATGAGTGTTTCGATTTCCTCGCTCTCATATTCAACCAGGCCGCGTGCAATGTGTTCTCCGGCAGCAGACTGGATATCCACCATGGCGCCGACCTTGAACGCACCCTCGACCGCCTTGATACCGACGGGCAGCAGGCTCTTGCCCGCGCCCAGCGCTGCGACCGCTCCGTCATCGACCACCAAATGGCCTTCCGCGCGATTAAAGAAGGCGATCCAGCGCTTCCGTTTGGAAATGTTGCCCGCCTGCGGAAACAGCAGGGTGCCTTCGTCGTTGCCCTCAAAGATGCGTGTCAGAACGCCGGTCTTGCGTCCGTTTGCAATGACCACGGGAATGCCGTTGTGCGCTGCAATCTGAGCCGACTCCAGCTTCGATGCCATGCCGCCGGATGAAAGCCGATCCTGTTTGTCGTCGATCAGGCCGAGAATATTGTCGTCGACCTCTTCAATGTAGGAGACGCGCTTCGTGTTCCCGTTACCGGCCGGTTCGCGCAGGCCGTCGGTAGTGCTGAGCAAGACGAGTGCGTCGGCGTCGATCAGGATTGCCACCAGCGCGGCGAGCACATCATTGTCGCCAAACTGGATCTCCTCCGTTGAAATCGCATCGTTCTCGTTGATGATCGGCACTATGCGCCGGGTGATGAGATTCAGCAGGGTGTTGCGTGCATTCAGGTGCCGTTCGCGGTTCCGCAGGGCATCGTGGGTCAGCAATACCTGGCCGATCCGGCATTTGTTACTGCCGAAAAGCTCGTCGTAGACGCTCATGAGCCGAATCTGGCCCACGGCAGCGGCCATCTGCAGATCGGTCATCGCCTTGGGGCGCGTTTTCATGCCCAACGCATCCAGACCGGCGCCCACGGCGCCCGAGGAGACAAAGGCCACTTCGCCGCCCCGATTTTGGAACTGCGCGAGTTCATCGACCAGCAGGCCGAGCCGGCGCTTGTCCGGCCGCCCGGAGCTTTGCACCAGCACCTTGGTGCCGGCCTTAACGACGATCCGGTTGGCATTACGGAGCGCCTCGCGATGTTTTAGGTTTTGCGTCATAAAGGGTCGTTCATTTGCTAAACAGGGTCACGTGCTATCACATCGCCCCTGTTTTGTCGAGGGTTCGGCATCAATCGTGTTTTCAACCTGTGAAACTTCCGCTACCTTCTCCAAATGAGAGTTACAAGTGGAATACTGCGCAATCGCCGCTTCGAGGTTCCGAATCAGGAGGTGCGGCCGACCATGGAGTCGGTGCGCGAGGCGGTCTTTTCCTCGCTGGGGGGCTCGTGCGCAGGGCTGAAGGTGCTGGATCTGTTTGCGGGATCCGGTGCGCTGGGCATGGAGGCCTGGAGTCGGGGAGCGGCATCAGTCACTTTTGTCGAGCAGCATCCCGGCGTCTGCAAAACCCTGCAGGCCAATATCGCTGCCCTGGAAAACGAAAGCCTTGGTAAAACCCGGTGCATCAAAGCGGACGCACTCAAGTGGCTCGAACGGGCGGGAGAGCGGTTCGACCTTATTCTGGCCGACCCACCCTATGATCTCCCCGATGCGATGCAGCAGACCCTCGACGGCATTGCAAGGCATTCGGTTTTGACAGAGGACGGCACCGTGGTGTACGAGTTGCGGTCAAAGGGCTCGGTTGAGGTCTCTGCCGACTGGAGCGTTTTGCGCGACAAGCAATACGGCAAAACGCGCGTACTGATACTGCAGCTCAAAAGAGAGGATAAATCATGAATCGGGCGGCCATGTGCGCGGGAACTTTCGACCCCATTACGATGGGGCATCTGGATGTGATTGAGCGGGCATCGCGCATATTTCCCCGCGTAGTCATTGCGGTGGCCACCAATCCCGGCAAAAACCTGCTCTTCTCGCTGGAAGAGCGGATTGAACTGGTTCGGGAATCCACCACGCATCTCAACGGCATCGAAGTGGACGCCTTCGATGGCCTGCTCGTTGATTTTGCAGAATCCAAGGAAGTGCGGGTAATCGTCCGCGGTATGCGCGCCTTTTCCGACTTTGAATATGAATTCCAGATGGCCCTGACCAACCGCAAGCTCAAACCCCAAATCGAGACCCTCTTCCTGATGCCCAAGCAGGACTACAGCTACGTAAGCTCCAGCAATGTGCGGGAAGTCGCCCGGCTCGGCGGCGATACGTCGCTCTTTGTACCGCCGCCCGTGCAGGAAGCACTAAGAAAACGCTTCGGTTAGTGGTGGCCGCTGCAGAGGTATCCGCCCTTATGCCGGTGGGCACCGAGTGTAATCACCAGCTGAACATAGGCTTCCCAGACATTCTCAGTGCCGTCAGCGGTGTCATAGTCCCCGTTTGACGCCTGCACCCGGATCAGCGATTTAGCGGAAGGACTGAAGTCGAGCATCGCCGCAATGCGCCAGCTGTCGCCGAAGGTTTCCCTTGCTTCGCCGGGTTCTTTGCCTTCGTTGGTCAGGCCGACCTGTTCCCAGCGCAGCCCGCCGCGAAAATGGGGCAGAATGCCGTAAAGGGCCTGGACATAATAGCCGTCCTGCGAGGAATCCAGATCATCGCCAAGCGCGGCACCGGGATCATCTGACGCTTCAAGATCCAGGTTCTTGTTGCGGTAGAAATATTCCGCCTGCAGCGTGAAATCACCCTGCCCATGTTCACCATGAGCGCTGTATTGATACAGGGCATCCGCGCCGAAAAACCAGCTCATGCCATCCAGATAGTTATTGGTGCCGATACCTTCCTCATGGATTTCCTGATGCTGACCGGAGCCGAACGAAGCGCCGAAATGAAGGCCGTGATCATGTCCCAGATCAGGCCCCGCCTTCAGCCAGGCGATACCCGCACGCGGACCGTCATGGGAGGATAGGGGATCCTCTCCTTCATAAGCAAACATACGCTCGTTTTGTCCCTGTAGAGCTTCCACGCCTGCGGTCAGCTGCAAGGGAGAATCGAGCGTCCAGGCGGCCTGGACGCCGACCTCGTTCAGTCCGTGAT
>JABDPP010000431.1 GCA_013042765.1 Litoreibacter sp. | reverse complement strand
GTCCTGCAGGTGCCGTGGCCTTGCATGGCACGAGGAATCCGGCGCGTCAAACCCGGTGTCACGCGGATCACGCTGCTGTCTCAGCCTTGCCTCGGTCCTGCCTCAGTCCGATCCGGTGGCCTCCATCATCTCGGGATGCACTTCCGCGACCCGGGCACCGGCCTTGTTGGAGGTCACCACGCCGAGGCTCTTGAGCTTGCGGTGCAAGGCCGAGCGCTCCATTCCAACGAAGGAGGCGGTGCGGGAGATGTTTCCGCCGAACCGGTTGATCTGGGTCATCAGGTACTCGCGCTCAAAGAGCTCGCGCGCCTCGCGCAGCGGCAGTGTCGCCATCATGCTATTCATCGCCATCGAGGAGCCCTCGCCATTGGCGGGTTCGGATTGCGGCAGCTCGCGCGCTTCAACCGGCCCGTCGCCCGAGCCGAGGATCAGCACCCGCTCGATCACGTTCTTGAGTTGCCGGATATTGCCCGGCCACTGCATCGTCTGCAGCATCGTGGTGGCATCCGGGGACAGTTCACGCAGCGGCAGACCCTGGCTCTTGTTGAAGCTGTCGATGAAGTGCTCGGCCAATTCCGGGATGTCCTCGCGCCGCTCCTCAAGGCTCGGCACACTGATCGGTACCACGTTGAGCCGGTGATAGAGCTCTTCCCGGAAGCGACCGACTTTAATTTCATCCATCAAGTCTCTGTTCGTGCTTGAAATTACCCGAAGATCGACGCGCACCTTATCATTGCCGCCTACCCTCTGGAACTGCTGTTCGACCAACACACGCAGGATCTTCGACTGGGTGCCAAGCGGCATGTCCGCCACCTCGTCGAAGAAGATGATTCCGCCATGGGCCTGCTCCAAAAGCCCCGGCTCGACGCCGCGCTCGCTGCTTTCGCGGCCGAACAGCACCTCTTCCATCCGGTCGGGCTCCACCGTGGCGCAGTTGACCGTGACGAAGGGCGCCTGAGCGCGGTTCGAATTGGCATGGATATACCGCGCGGCCACGTCTTTGCCGCAACCGGCGGGCCCGGTGAGCATCACCCGTCCGTTCGAATTGGTTACCTTTTCAAGCTGCGCTTCGAGCGCCCGGAAGGTTGGGCTTTCGCCGATCATTTCCGAATTCACCGCCTCGCCGCGCTTCAGCGCGTTGTTCTCGCGGCGCAGACGAGACGTCTCCATCGCCCGGGAGATCACGACCATGAGCTGGTCGATGTTGAAGGGCTTCTCGATGAAATCGTAAGCACCCTGCTTGATGGCGGCGACGGCGATCTCGATATTGCCGTGCCCGGAGATGATCACCACCGGGATATCGGGGTTGTCCCGCTTCACTGACTTGAGGATGTCGATGCCATCCATGCGGCTGTCTTTCAGCCAGATATCGAGGATCATCAGCGCCGGCGGCTCGGCATTGATCTGCGCCATGCAATCGTCGGAATTGCCGGCCAGCCGGGTCGTAAAGCCCTCGTCTTTAAGGATATCTGAGATCAGTTCCCGGATATCGCGTTCGTCGTCAACAATCAGAATATCGCCCATTTTCTCTGCTCCCTATCTCTACGGTCTACGCCACAACTTCTGATAGCGGTGTTTCTGTCATCAGCCGGTGCAATCGCACCACGGCCTCAGCGCCCCTGTGTTCAGTTTCGCCAAACGGGTCGGCATCCTGCAGGGTCAGGGTGCCTCCGTGTTCTTCGATAATCTTCTTCACGATAGGAAGGCCCAGTCCGGTGCCCTTCTCCCGCGTGGTCACATAAGGCTCGAACAGGCGCGCCCGGTCAGCGGGCAACCCGATGCCGTTATCCGCAATGCGGATCGTGATCATCTTGTCATCCGCCTCTACCCGCACCTTGACCTGCGGCGTGAAATCTTCGGGCCGCTTGGTATAACTCTCGATCGCCTCGCCGGCATTCTTGATGAGGTTCGTTAAGGCCTGGTTGATCATGGTCTGGTCGATCTCGGCCAGAAGGCGGTTCTCGGCGCAGTCGAGCGTGATCTCGACGTCGGGCTGTCCGGCCTGCTGAAGGGTCACCGCGTCGCGCACCAGCTTGCCCAGATCGGCCTCGCGGCGCTCTGGCTCGGGCATCCGGGCGAATTTCGAAAACTCATCAACAATGCGTCGCAAGTCATTGGTCTGGCGTACGATTACGTCTGTATACTGTTCCAGAGAGTCCAACTCGTCGCCCGCCAGCGGGGTCATCTTGCGCTTCAGCCGTTCGGCCGACAGCTGGATCGGGGTCAGCGGGTTCTTGATCTCGTGGGCGATCCGGCGCGCCACGTCGCCCCAGGCGGCCATCTTCTGGGCGGAGACCAGTTCGGTCACGTCGTCGAACGCGATCACGAAGCCCTCGGGTGTGCCATCCTCGGAGGTTCGCTGGGCCATGCGCACCAGCAGGCTTTCCATCTTGCCCTTGCGGGTCAGTTTGATCTCTTCCTGCGCGGTGGCACGGCTCCCTTCGCGGATCCGGGCGAAGAGCGGGGAGAACTCGGGGACCACATCGGTCAGTGTCTGGGTGGAGTATTCCAGATCCGGCACGTCCAGAAGTGCGCGGGCGGCGCGGTTCATGAAGGTGATATCGCCTTGGGAATCGACGCCGATCACGCCCGCGGTAACCGAGGAGAGCACAGAATCGAAAAGCCGCCGGCGCCGCTCGATCTGCTCTGTGTTGGCCAGAAGAGTTTCGCGTTGGGCTTTAAGTTGCCGGGTCATCTGGTTGAAAATACGCCCCAAAGTGGCCAGCTCGTCGTCGCCGCGCGTCTCTGGCACTGTCACGTCAAGATTGCCCTCACCCACCCTGTGCGCAGCGCCCGCCAGACGCCCGACCGGACGCGACAGCCGTTCGGCAAACCACAGGCCCAGCCAGATCGCGGCGAGGATCAGGATCGTGGCAAAGCCCAGATAAAGCAGTCCGAACTCGAACAGGAGCCTTCCGCGATCGTTTTCAAGCTGTTGGTAGAGCCGCACCGTAGCCTGTGTGTCGTCCAGGAGCCGCAGGATTTCGCCATCCACGGTGCGCGAGACGTAGAGGTAACGGTTCACATAGGACCGCAGCGGCATCAACGCGCGGAACTCGTTATTGTCCCAGTCCTCGATGATGATCGGCGTGTCGTAGTCGGCGCTTTGCAGCAGCGCGTCCTCGGGCAGCTCGAAATCAAACAGGTAGCTGCGTTCGCCGCGGGCTTTAAGGGTCCCGGCCCCGTCAATGATGAAGGCTTCCTTCAACCCGCGCTGGATCAGCGGCTGACCCTGGCTGAGAAGCTGGCGCATATCGTTGTCGGACAGCAGGAAGTTGTCGCGGCGCGCGCGGTTGAGATAGCCCGCGAGGCGCACCGTATCCTCCATCAGGTCATCGCGCTGTTCCTGTTTATAGGCCTGCGCGGCGGCGAGCGAATTGCCGACCACGTTGCGCACCCGGTCAGAGAACCAGCCTTCGAGCCCGAAGTTCACCGTGACGACCGCAAAGACCGCCACAAGGATCGTGGGCACCAGCGCCACGAGCGCGAAGACACCTGTGAGCCTGAGATGAAGCTGAGAGCCTGCGGACCGCGCACGACGGGAGGCCACGATCTGCGCGACCTTGCGCATCACCAGCGTGGCGATCATCAGGATGTAGACGAGGTCGGCGAGGATGATGAGCCGGATTCCGCTGGAACTGGGGTCCAGTTCGAACGGGCCCATGCCCAGATAGGTCACAACGGCGAGAATCGGGCCCAGAAACACGAGACCCAAGGTCGCCGCATTCTGCACGCGTCTTTGCCTGCGCAAGATGTTGAGCCTGTCCCACGACGCGGGCCGTGTCTGGGTTTTCATCCGCTTTTTTACCGCCTTGCCACTTATTATTAATGTGGTCGCAGGGGCCGCTCTGCACGATATGCCCCATTCGCCACGGTGACTGTTGCGATATTACATCAACTTGCGGCGGCGTGTCACGCGAATATCCAGATCGTTGACCTTTTTTCTCAAAGTATTGCGGTTGATGCCGAGCAGATCGGCACATTTGGCCTGATTTCCGCCTGTCGCCTCCAAAGCGATCTCGATCAGCGGCAGCTCTACTTCGCGCAGAATTCGCTGGTAAATGCCGGGTGGCGGCAACACTCCGCCATGCAGGTCGAAGTAGCGACGCAGGTGTTTGGCCACCGAAGCGGACAGTTTATCGCTGTCGCCGCCACCCATCAGGGCCCCGATCTCGGGCTGGCTGCCCAGCACGATCTCCACGTCGGCGCGGCTGATCTCTTCTTCGGGGCTGGTCAGTACGAGACGGCGCACGGTGTTCTCAAGCTGGCGCACATTGCCGGGCCAGCTATAGGCGCGGATGGTGCCCATCGCGTCCGAGGAAAACTGCCGTGCGGGCGCCCCGTCGCGCTCGGCACGGAGCAGGAAATGCTCGGTCAGGAGCGGGATGTCCTCGACCCGCTCGCGCAGGGACGGAACGCTGATCGTCACGCCGCCGAGCCGGTAGAAGAGATCCTGACGGAAGATCCCGCTCTCCATCTTCTCGCTGAGATCCTGCTGGCTGGTGGCCATGATCCGGGGCGCGTCATCGGTCAGGCTGTCGAGCATGCGCACGATGCGGGCCTGCGCCTCCGCATCGAGATCGCCGACCTCGTCAAACAGAATCGTGCCGCCCTTGGCGCGACTGAGGATCGTGGCCGGCCCGTCGATATTGGCCAGATCGGCCGGAGTGACGGTCACAAACGGCAGGTTGCGGCGATCGGAGAAGTCGTGGATCGACTTGGCAATCAGGCTTTTGCCGGTGCCGCTCTCGCCGTTGATCATCACCGCCAGGTCGGTGTTCATCACGCGGGCGACCAGACGGTAGAGCGCCTGCATGCTCGCGGTGCGCCCCACCAGAGGCAGATCATTCTCGGCGCTTTCGCCCTCCTCGTCGCGGCGCGGCGCGGGGGCCACGCGCTTGCGCTCCAGCGCGCGGGCGGCGCGTTTCATCAGGTCCGGCAGGTCGAACGGCTTGGGCAGGTAATCGTAGGCCTCGGCCTCGGTTGCCTGGATCGCGGTCATGATGGTGTTTTGCGCGGAGATCACGATCACCGGCAGGCTGGGTCGCTGCTCGGTGATCTCCGGCAGCGCCTCAAGCCCGTTTCCGTCCGGCATCATCACGTCCGAAATCACAAGATCACCCTTACCCTCGCCCACCCAACGCATCAGCGTGGTCAGCGAGCTGGTGGCGTGCACCTTGCAGCCCGCCCGTGTCAGCGCCTGTGTCAGGACCGTGCGAATGGTGCGGTCGTCATCGGCGACCAGAACCGTCCCGTCCATTATCTATCCTCCCTCGCTCGCATCACTCGTCCGGCTCCAGCTTGGGAGCTATGGGCAGTGATATTCTGAAAACCGTGCGTCCGGGCACGGAGTTGACGGCGATCCAGCCGTCATGTTCGGAAATAATTTTCGACACCAGCGCAAGCCCCAGCCCGGTGCCGTTTTCGCGGCCCGAAACGAAAGGCTCGAATACGTCGCTGGCCAGATCGGCCGGCAGGCCCGGCCCGTCATCCTTGATCTCGATCTGAAGCGGCACCGCGCTGCGCGAGCCGTCGGGCCGCTCGACGCGCAGCGACATCTCGTAGAAGGTGCGGATCGTGATCGTGCCACCGGTTTTTCCGGCCGCCTCGGAGGCGTTTTTCAGAAGGTTCAGGAAGACCTGCAAGAGCTGATCGCCATCGGCGTAGGTGGGTGGCAGCGAGGGGTCATAATCCTCGATGATCTTCATATGCGCGGCGTAGCCGACCGCAGCGGATTTGCGTGCCCGGTCGAGAATATCGTGGATATTGATGGGTTTGCGCTCGGGCGGGCGCAGGTTGCCGAACTGCTCGACCTGTTCAAGCAGCTTCACCACGCGCCGGGTTTCGGCCACGATCAGGTCGGTCAGCTCAAGATCCGGGCCCGAAAGGCCCATCGACAAAAGCTGCGCCGCGCCAGTGATGCCCGCCAGTGGATTCTTGATCTCATGGGCCAGCATCTCCGCCATGCCGATGGCCGATTTGGCGGCCGTCTTGGTCTGCATCGCGCGACCCATCTTGTCGGCGATCTCGCGCGGCTCAAGCAGGATCAGGATGTAACCGGGGCGTTCGCCAAGTGTCGTCATCTGCACGTTGCAGGCCAGTGGCGGGCGCTCGCCCGAGCCAACATCGACGGTATTGACGAAGAGCGACGCGCCATTGCGCCGGACGCGGGTTACGGCGTCGTCCAGCGGCGCGTTGACATGCAGCTTGTCCCAGATCGGTGCGCCCCGCAGCGACCGGGCCGAGGCGTTCAGGAAGACCTCGCCCGAGGGATTGACCTCGGCGATGTTGTTGTCGTGATCGATCACGATCGCGGGCACCGGCAGGGAGGACCAGAGGGTTTCAAAGAACGGTGCGGTCATGCGGCCACCCCCGCGGGCTCGGACAGGACGCGCTGCAGCCGCGCAATCACGTTGGCGGGATCACGGGAGGTCAGAATCGCGCGGCGTTCATGGGCCGCAGTCCCGGCCGTGTCGAGATACCAGCCCAGATGTTTACGGGCCACGCGCAGGCCGAGGTCGCGGCCGTAGAACTCCAGCATGTCTTCGTAATGGCCGATGACCATTTCCGCGAAGCCGGGGCCTTGCGGAATTTCCGGGGCCGCGCGCCCGTGAAGGGCGGCAGCAACTTCGGCCAGAAGCCAGGGCCGGCCCTGTGCGCCGCGCCCGATCATCACGCCATCGGCGCCGGATTGCTCCAGCGCGGTGCTTGCGGTCTGCGCATCGGTGATATCACCATTGGCAATAACCGGGATTGAGACGGCCTCGCGCACACGCCGGATCGCGGCCCAGTCGGCGCGGCCCTTGTAGAACTGGCAGCGGGTGCGCCCGTGAATGGTGATCATCTGGATGCCGGCCGCCTCGGCCCGACGAGCCAGCTCAGGCGCGTTCATCAGGTCCTCGTCCCAGCCGAGACGGGTTTTCAGCGTTACCGGCAGCTCGACGGCATCGACCACGGCCTCGATCAGCCCAAGCGCATGGTCGAGATCCTTCAGTAGCGCCGAGCCGGAATAGCCGTTCACGACCTTCTTGGCGGGACAGCCCATGTTGATGTCGATCACCCGCGCGCCATTGGCGGCGACCATGCGCGCGGCCTCCGCCATCCAGTAGGCGTCGCGACCAGCCAGTTGAACGGAGGTGTTGGCAAACTCGAAACCCAGTTCGGCGCGTTCACGCACACCGGGCTTGGCCTGCACCATTTCCTGACTGGCGACCATCTCGCTGACCACGAGGCCGGCGCCGAAGCGGGAAACGAGTTTGCGGAACGGAACATCCGTGATCCCGGCCAGTGGCGCGAGGAAAACGGGCGGATCGAACGACAGGTTTGCTATCTTAATAGACAAACGCCTAATCCTTAATCACTTGCGAGAGAGCTAACCCTCGGACAGCAAAAATGCAACCAATCGGGCGTATGCAAGCATGCCAAAACATCATTTGCCTAAATTTTAAGCAGGCAAATCCGCAGCAATTGGACCATTGTCTCGATCCCGTTCAGGTTCTAGACAAATTGCATGACCGAAACAGGCTCACAGACTATCGCGGCGGTGATCGTTGCAGCCGGACGCGGAACCCGGGCCGGTGGCGATCTTCCCAAGCAGTGGCAACCGCTCGCAGGCCGCAGCGTGGCGGAGTGGACCCTGCAGGCCTTTGCGGAACATCCGGCGATTGGCCAGATCGTTCTGGTGATCCACCCCGAGGATCGGGATGCAGCGTATTTCCCAACACTTCCGGAGGGCGTTGTGCTGGCCGAAGGCGGCGCGAGCCGGGATGCCTCGGTCCTGAATGGGCTGCAGGCGGTGCGCCGGCCTTGCGATCTGGTCTTGATCCATGACGTCGCGCGGCCTTGCATCCGTTCAGACGTGATCGACCGGGTGATCGGGGCGCTGGCCGATAATGCAGGCGCGGCCCCTGCCCTTGCGGTCACCGATGCGTTGTGGCGCGGCACCGCGGGACGTGTAAGCGGCACGCAGGACCGTGACGGGCTCTACCGCGCCCAGACCCCGCAGGGCTTTCATTTCAAAGAGATCCTGAGCGCCCATGAGGCC
>JABDPP010000420.1 GCA_013042765.1 Litoreibacter sp. | reverse complement strand
GTCGACGGTCCAAACCGTTGCCGCAGACCTGGAACGTACCCTTCCGGATGGGACCAAGGTAGAGCTGATACGAACCCGATCAGAGGCGATCACCGGCCGTTTGGACATCCTGCTGGATAACGGGCTGGTTGGTCTCGGCCTCGTGGTGCTGCTGTTGTTCCTGTTTTTGAATGCCCGCACAGCCTTCTGGGTCGCCGCAGGCATCCCGGTCGCCATGCTGGGCGCGATCGCGCTGATGTATCTGGCGGGGCTGACGATAAACATGGTCTCTCTCTTTGCCTTGATCATCACGCTGGGGATCGTCGTGGATGACGCCATCGTGGTGGGCGAGCACGCCGATTTCAGAGCCCGACGATTGGGAGAGCGTCCCGCTGAAGCTGCTGAAAACGCGGCGAAACGCATGTCGGCCCCGGTCTTTTCGGCCACGATCACCACGATCATCGCATTTTTCGGGCTAGTGGCCGTCGGGGGACGGTTCGGAGACCTGATCCAGGACATCCCCTTTACCGTTATCGTTGTTCTGATCGCCTCCCTCATCGAGTGTTTCCTGATCCTTCCAAACCACATGCGCCATGCCTTGCATGCCTCGGCCCGTCAGCACTGGTATGACTGGCCCAGCCGGACAGTGACCAAGGGTTTCAACTGGATGCGTGACACGTTGTTCCGGCGGTTGATCGCGCTTGTGATCTGGGCGCGTTACCCGGTGATGGCGGGGGCGCTCATCCTGCTCGCCTCTCAAGCGGCGCTCTTCATCCGCGGGGATGTCACATGGCGTTTCTTTAACGCGCCGGAGCGTGGCTCGATCTCCGGCAACTTCGCAATGCTGCCCGGGTCGACCCGGCAGGATACGTTCGAAATGATGCGGGAAATGCAGCGTGCGACGGCCGAAGTCGCCGCAGAATACGAGACGGAATATGGCGTCAATCCGATCGACTACGTTTTGGCCGAGGTGGGAGGCACAACAGGACGCGGCCTTGCCGGGGAGGGCACGAAAGATAGAGACCAGCTTGGGTCGATCGCGATTGAGTTGATTGACGCGGATCTGCGGCCCTATTCGTCCTTCCAGTTCCTCGGTGATTTGCAGGATGCGGTGCGTCGTCATCCGCTTCTGGAGACGGTGAGCTTCCGTGGCTGGCGATCCGGGCCGGGTGGTGATGCGCTGGATGTGAAGTTCTACGGCGCAGAAGCGGAGATTCTGAAATCTGCGGCCGAGGCCCTTAAGACGGCGGTGTCCCGCTTTCCCGAGGTTTCAGCGGTGGAGGATAGTCTTTCCTATGACAAGGAGGAGTTGATCCTTGATCTGACCGCGCAGGGTCAGGCGCTGGGCTTCACCATCGATACGCTGGGCCGCGCGCTGCGCAACCGGCTCAACGGGATTGAGGCGGCGACATACCCCGAGGGTCCGCGATCGGCGACGATCCGGGTCGAGTTGCCGACAAACGAGCTGACGGCGGATTTCCTTGAACGCACCTTCATGCGCACGCAGGGGGGCGAATACGTGCCGCTCGCTGACATCGTGGTGGTGCAATCCCAAAAGGGCTTCTCCACCGTCCGGCGTGAAAACGGGATCAGGCTGGTCTCTGTCACCGGAGATATCGCGGAGGACGACCCGAAGCGGGCGGAAGAAATCATGACCCAGATCCAGGGTGAGATCCTGCCCGAGATCGAGCGGGATCATGGGGTCGCCTCGGAATTGTCCGGTCTGGCGGAGCAGGAGAAAGACTTCCTCAGCGATGCGCTTCTGGGGTTCAGCCTCTGCCTGATCGGCATATACCTCACGCTGTCCTGGGTGTTTTCGAGTTGGACCCGGCCGGTTGTGATCATGCTCATCATCCCGTTCGGGCTTGTCGGCACGATTTATGGCCACAATGCGTGGGATGTTCCCCTGTCGATGTTCACGGTTGTTGGTCTGATCGGGATGACCGGGATCATCATCAATGACTCCATTGTTCTGGTCTCGACCGTCGATGAATACGCGACGGAACGGGGCCTGATCCCGGCGATTATCGATGGAACGGCCGACCGGCTCAGGCCCGTTCTATTGACCACTCTGACCACGGTGCTTGGTCTTGCGCCGCTCCTTTTCGAAGGCTCGCGACACGCGCAGTTCCTGAAACCGACCGTGATAACGCTGTGTTACGGATTGGGGTTTGGCATGTTTCTGGTGCTTCTGATCGTGCCCTCGTTGATGGCGATGCAAGCAGACGTGATGCGCCAGATCACTGGGCTGCGCCGCGCAGGGTTCGCCCGGCATGGTGCAAGGGGGTTGCGACTGGCCGTTGCCGGCCTTGTCGTGCTCACTGTTGCGCTCTTCGCGGTAACGCTGGGGGCAACGGTCTGGTTCGGGGCTTTGCCGGAGCAGATCACCTCGCTGATCGGAGGTGCGGCGGACGCGCCCCAGATGTTGGTGGCGTTCGCCCTGTTTATGGGAGGGATGGCGCTGCTCGTTGTTGGCAGTTGGATCGTGGCAGCGATTGGCCATGCGGTGCATACGCGCCGGACTGCCTAGCCGCCAGAGCAACCTTGGATCTCAACTGCGGTTTCTGAAGTTAACAAGGTGACGCGGATATCCGAGCGGCTGAAGGCGAAAGCCTGATCCTGTGGAATGAGTTGAGCGTCGGCCACGACCGTGTTTCCGCTACGCCTCAAGCGCGGTTCGCTGACCCAAACTGAGCTGTCACCGGTCTCGATCACGGCCACTTCATCCCGTCCCGGCAGTCTCGGTATGGTCATCGCAACGCTAAGGTCCAGTCCCCGATCCCGTGGCGCTATGGAGCAGGAGGTTCCCGTGACGCCTGCTTCCTTCGCGGTAAGAGGACGCGCCTTCAGAGCAGCAGAAATATCGGTGTTGGTGCGTGTAACCGCGCGCGGCAGGTCGGCGGATAAACGGAAACTCAGCGGCATGCAAATCTCCTGGCAAACCCCCAACGTGATCTTTGCCTCTGCGCTTATGTCCCCGGGGTTCTTTGTCCTGATCATGATCGGCAGAACGACCTCTCCGCGATAACCGATGGAACGCATGCCGAAACTGTGGAAGATCTCCGGCCGAGGCCACTGGATCTGTGCTGCGGCCACGTTCTGCGATCCGCGCCAGCTCAGCTGGGTCGGGATCCCACTGTCGCCGGGCGCACGCCAATAGGTTTTCCAACCCGGTGCAAGGACAATCCGCAACGCCGTGATATGCAGATCCTCCGATTGACGCCAACCGGGGATAAGGCTCACCTGCACGACCTCGTCGGCCATGCGCGGTGTGCTCTGGGCATGGCCAGCAAAGGTGCTTGCAAGGGCCATCGTGAGCGATCCCAGGACGAGGGCGGAGAGCTGTTTCATGCGTATCATCATCCCGGCCAACATATGCATTGCGCCGTCGGCGTGAAATCACGTTTCGGAGATGGTTTGTTATCTGTGGCATGAAGCACGCTTGTATCCGCAGATATCAGACCCCAGAATATTGCCATGACGAGCGCAGCCGAATCCACGGACCTCACCGGAAAACTGCTGATTGCCATGCCGGGCATGGGAGATCCGCGCTTTGATCACAGCGTGATCTTCATCTGCACACATTCGCCGGAAGGCGCGATGGGCCTGATCGTGAACAAACCTGCGTCCGACCTGGAGTTTGCGGATCTTCTGAAGCAGTTGGGGATCGAGAAGCGCCCGGATGTCCGCCCGATCGCGGTCAATCTGGGTGGCCCTGTGGAGAACGGGCGGGGATTCGTCCTCCATTCGTCCGATTACGGCTCAGAAAGCTCCACGCTCGCGGTCGGCGGCGACTTCGGCATGACCGCAACGCTCGAGATTCTGGAGGATATCTCCCGCGGAGATGGGCCGTCCTCCTGTTTTCTGGCGATGGGGTATTCCGGCTGGGGTCCGGGCCAGCTCGAGGCCGAGATCCAGCACAATGGCTGGCTGATTTGCGACGCAAGCCCGGAGCTCGTGTTCGAGGGTGCGGCCGCAGGCAAGTGGCAGGCGGCCCTTGCTACCCTCGGGATTGATCCACTGCTCCTGTCGAGCGAGGGCGGGCACGCCTAGGCGCGTGGCGCGGCAGCCCGTCTCAGGCGGTCATTGATGGCCTGCCCCAGTCCCTGTTCGGGAATTGGCGAGACTGCAATTGTTGTCGCGCCCGTCTCAGACGCGATCTGATCGATCTGCCGGAGCATCGCGAACAGGTTCGCAGCCGCTTCTCTGAGATCACCTGTAGGGGAC
>JABDPP010000418.1 GCA_013042765.1 Litoreibacter sp. | reverse complement strand
GTCGAGGGCCGTTCAAGTTCAAAATTATACATGTTTCTCTCCGTATATCCTTGTGCGGCGGGACCGGGGCCCCGCCGGTAAGCCCTTAGCCGTTGATCGCCTGCCAGACCCGTCCAGGGGTCAGCGGCATGTCGATATGGGTGACGTCATGACCGCCTGATTGCAGCGCGTCGATCACCGCGTTAACCACCGCCGGTGGCGAGCCGATCGCCCCGGCCTCACCGCAGCCCTTCACCCCGAGCGGGTTGTGGGTGCACGGCGTCACGCAGGAATGATCGACATCGAAGAACGGCATGTCGTCGGCCCGTGGCATGGTGTAATCCATGTAGGACCCCGACAGCAGCTGGCCGTTCTCGTCATAGGCACAGTTTTCCAGCAGCGCCTGACCAATGCCCTGCGCCAGACCACCCTGTACCTGACCGTCCACGATCATCGGGTTGATGATATTGCCGAAATCATCGGCCGCGTGGAACGCCTGGACCTCGACCTTGCCGGTCTCCGGATCGACCTCGACCTCGCAGGCATAGCCGCCCGAGGGGTAGGTGAAGTTGGCCGGATCATAAAACGCGGTCTCCTCCAGCCCCGGCTCGATATCTTCCAGCGGGTAGTTATGCGGCACGTAGGCCGCCAGCGTGACATCGCCCCAGGCCACGGATTTATCCGTGCCCGCGACGGTGAACTGACCGTCCTTCAGCTCGATATCGCCCTCGGAGGCCTCCAGCAGGTGGCCCGCGATCTTCTTGGCCTTGTTGATGATCTTCTCGGTCGCGCGCACCATGGCCGAACCGCCCACCGCGATTGAGCGCGAGCCATAAGTGCCCATGCCCATCGGCGTGTTGGCGGTATCGCCGTGAACGACCTCGATCATGCTCTCGTCGATGCCGATCATCTCCGCAATCACCTGTGGGAAGGCCGTCTCATGGCCCTGCCCGTGAGAATGCGAGCCAGTCATCACCACCAGACCGCCGGTCGCGTTGACCCGCACCGTGGCGCTTTCATAAAGCCCCGCACGCGCGCCCAGCTGACCGACGAGGTTCGACGGCGCGATACCGCAGGCCTCGATGTAATGGGCGATGCCCAGACCGCGCAGCTTGCCGTTCTTGGCGCTTTCGGCACGGCGCGCCTCCAGCCCGTCGCGATCAGTCAGTTCCAGAAGCTTGTCCATCGTGGCGTGGTAATTGCCGGTGTCATATTCCACCGCAACCGGCGTGGCATAGGGGAACTCGGTGATGAAATTGCGCCGCCGCAACTCCACCGGGTCAATCCCCATCTCGCGCGCCGCCTTGTCGATGACGCGTTCCAGCTGGAAGGTCGCCTCGGGCCGGCCCGCACCGCGATAGGCATCAACCGGCACCGTGTTGGTGAACACCGCCTTCACGTTCACGTAGATCAGCGGCGTGGTGTAGTTGCCCGCCATCAGCGTGCCATGCAGCCATGTCGGCACCGAGGGTGCGAAGGTCGACAGATACGCGCCCATATTGGCGTAAGTGTCGGTGCGGATCGCGAGGAACTTGCCCTCCTCATCCATCGCCAGCTCGATCTTGGTCACATGGTCACGGCCCTGCGCATCCGACAGGAACGCCTCCGAACGGCTCGCCGTCCATTTCACCGGACGCCCGACCGCCTTGGCGGCGAAGGTGCAGAATGCCTCTTCGGCATAGTGGAAGATCTTAGCGCCAAAACCGCCGCCCACATCCGGGGCCACAACACGCAGCTTGTGCTCGGGGATCCCCAGGACGAAAGCGCCCATCAGAAGCCGGATCACATGCGGGTTTTGCGAGGTGGTGTAGAGCGTGTGATCGTCGGTGCCGGGGTTGTAATCCCCCACGGCCACGCGCGGCTCCATCGGGTTGGCCACAAGGCGCTGGTTCACCAGCTCCAGCGTGGTGACGTGATGGGCGCCCTTGATGGCTTCATCCACCGCGTCACGGTTTTCCTCCACAAACCCCCAGTCATAGCAGAGGTTCGAGGTCAGATCGTCATGCACCTTCGGCGACCCGTCCTGCACAGCGGCCTTCATGTCGAGGACCGGCGGAAGCTCCGTCAGGTCCAGTTCGATCGCCTCGGCCGCACTGCGCGCCAGCTCGGCGCTCTCGGCCACGACCACGGCAATCGGATCGCCCACATGGCGCACCTTGCCCTCGGCGAGGATCGGGTGCTTGGGTTCTTGCATCACTTCGCCGTGCCGGTCAGTCACCTGCCAGCCGCAGGGTATGCCGCCCACGCCCTCGAAATCCTTCGAGGTGAAGATCTGCAGAACGCCCTCCATGGCCGCGGCCTTGGACGTGTCGATCCCGTTGATCGTCGCATGGGCCACTTCCGAGCGCAGGAAATGCGCATAGGCCTGATTGTTGAGATTGATATCGTCGGTGTAACGGCCCCGTCCGGTCAGGAACCTTATGTCTTCGCGGCGCTTGCTTGGCGCGCCGATGCCTCCATCTTTCGGCATGTTCTTCCTCCCATGAACGCCGGTTATGCTCCGGCATCTTTCATAAAATCGCTGAGTTCCCGCGCCCCTCCCGGGCGCGGAAAAGGCCTTACTCGGCGGCCATCGCCGGCACGTCCTGGCCGGATGCCGCGAGGATCGCGCGCACGATGTTGTGGTAGCCGGTGCAGCGGCACAGGTTGCCCTCGAGATACTCGCGGATCTCGGCCTCGCTGGGCTTGGGGTTCTCCTTCAGGAGCGCCGCCGCGGACATGACCATGCCCGGTGTGCAGAAGCCGCATTGCAGCCCGTGGTAGTCCTGAAACGCCTGCTGGATCACGCCGAGCGAGCCATCGGCATTGGCCATACCCTCAATCGTGGTCACATCGGCGCCGTCGGCCTCGCCGGCCAGCATCGTGCAAGCTTTCACCGCCTCGCCGTTGACATGCACGACGCAGGCGCCGCATTGCGAGGTGTCGCACCCGACATGGGTGCCGGTCAGCTTCAGGCTGTCGCGCAGAAAGCCCGACAGAAGCGTGCGCCCCTCCACATCGCCGGAAACGGATTTTCCGTTCACAGTCATCGTTACAGTCGTCATCATGTCCTCCCTTGACATCGATAGAGCCCGCGGATCGTGCGAAAATGCGCAGCCCCGCAGGTCAGCAATTTCCCGGCCTTTTGCTCCTCGGCGGAGCCGCCCTTTGCCACAGACATCGCAGCGCGCCCACAAGGCGGCATCACAGCAGCCCTGTCTCAGCGCTGAACGGCACGCAGGCCGTTTCGGCTGACATCGGGCAACCCGTCACTCTCACTGGATGCCCCGACAGGCAGAGGTCGCAAGGCACCGGGTCAGGCTGGAGCATTGCCCGCCGTTTCTCAAGGAAAAAGTTTTGAAAAGACCGTCTTGACGGAGCGCTTTCTCGGCTCTTATCCCCCGGCCAGCCGAAGCCCCGGAAATTGTGCGGCGGCGTCACGATACCACGCCCGCAAAACGGCACGCTCTTCCGGCTCGATATAGGTCAGATTGGACGGCGGCATGGCATGGCTGACACCGGCCTGCAGATAGATCTCGCGCGCCGCACCGGCGATATCGGCCTCTGTCTCCAGAACGACACCCTTGGGCGCCCAGCGGATGCCGTCCCAGAAAGGCTCGCGGGCATGGCACATCGAACAGCGCCCCAGCACGATATCCTGCGCATCCGCGAAATGGCTTGAGGCCGCGAACCGCTCGGCCACCGGCCCCAGCGCCTGCGCCTCTTCCTCCTCGTCCTGCATCATCGGCACGCTGGACAGCCACATGTTGCAGATGAACAGCACCACCGTCGCCCCGATCGTCCAGCGCGGCACCGGGTTCTTCATGTGCATCGTGTTGAAGTAATGCCGGATCGTCACGCCCATCAGGAACACGAGGCTGGCGATGATCCAGTTATACTCGGTGGCAAAGGCCAGCGGGTAATGGTTGCTCAGCATCAGGAAGATCACCGGCAGGGTCAGGTAATTGTTATGGGTCGAGCGCAGCTTGGCAATCTTGCCGTATTTCGCATCCGGCACCCGCCCCGCCTTCAGATCGTCCACCACGATGCGCTGGTTCGGCATGATGATGAAGAAGACATTGGCGCTCATGATCGTGGCGGTGAAAGCCCCCAGGTGCAAAAGCGCTGCGCGTCCGGTGAACACCTGCGTGTAGCCCCAGCTCATCACCACCAGCAGCACGAAGAGCAGCAGCATCAGTAGCGTCGGGCGCTCGCCCAGGGGCGATTTGCATAGCGCGTCATAGACGATCCAGCCAATCGTCAGCGAGCCCGCCGAGATCGCGATCGCCTGCCAGGTCGCCAGTTCCATCACGTTGGGATCGATCAAAAACAGCTCTGCCCCGGCCCAGTAGACCACCGCCAGCATCGCAAACCCGCTCAGCCAGGTGGCGTAGCTCTCCCATTTGAACCATGTCAGGTGCTCCGGCATCTCCGCCGGCGCGACAAGGTATTTCTGGATATGGTAGAAACCACCGCCATGGACCTGCCACTC
Source organism: Litoreibacter sp. (assembly GCA_013042765.1). GTDB lineage: Bacteria > Pseudomonadota > Alphaproteobacteria > Rhodobacterales > Rhodobacteraceae > Litoreibacter. Next base: position 6,011 of record JABDPP010000418.1, on the reverse strand, counting down.
CTCGCCATCGGCGGGCCCGTCAATATCGCGGTTCAGCCCCAGATCGAGCGCGATGAAGTAAAATGAGGACCCGATCCACGCAATTGCCGTGATTACGTGCAGCCAGCGCACCGCAAAGGCCATCCAGTCCCACATGATCGCAAGGTCATACATCGCCACTCTCCCGTCGTTAGGGGCAGCTTACCGCGCTTGCCTTACCTTCGGAAATAGCGAATTATCTGCTGCAGTTTCAAAAAAGGCAATAAAATGGCTTATGTCGAAAGCATCAGGACCTTCCTGCGGGTCTATGATCTGGGCTCCATGTCCGCCGCCGCGCGCGACCTGCGAATTTCCCCCGCCGTCGCCTCGGCCCGGATCTCTCAGTTGGAAAATCACCTGAACGCGCGGCTCTTTTCGCGCACCACGCGCAGCCTGCAACCTACCGAACAGGGCCGCATCTTCTATGACGGCGCGGCCCGCATCCTCGAGGCCATCGACGAGGCCGAAGCCGCCGTGACAGACGCCACCCGCACCCCGCGCGGCACAATCTTCGTGGCAGCACCGCTGGGCGTGGGTCGCCGCTTTCTCGCCCCGCAAGTACCTGTTTTCAAGATGAAATATCCACTCGTTGATATCCGCCTTCGAATGTCGGACAGACGTATCGACCTGATCGGCGAAGGGCTCGATGTGGCGCTGTTCCAGGGTCAGCCCGAGGACAGCAACCTGATGATGCGCCAGATCGCGGAAGCCCCGCGCATCCTGTGCGCCGCCCCCGCCTATCTCGCCAACCGGCCCCATCCGCGCTCCGGACAGGACCTGATCGAGCAAAACCACGATTGCCTGATCCTGCGCTACCCCGGCGTGGCCGAGTTCCAGTGGAGCCTGATGACCGACGGGGAGCCAGTAAAATACGCGATCGCAGGACCGTTCGAATCCGATGATGGCGAGGTGCTGACCCAGTGGGCGCTCGACGGGCATGGCGTGATCCTCAAACCCGTGTTCGAGGTCGCCGCACATCTCGCCTCGGGCGCGCTCGTCGCGGTTTGCGAAGACACGCCGCCTTTGCCCGTGCGGCTGGGGTTCCTCTATGGCCACAAACGCCATCAGGACCCGAAACTGCGTCTCTTCATCAATTTCATGGCCGAGCGCCTGGCCCGCGACCTCGCAGAGGCTTCAATCCAGCCGGACAGCACACAAAGCTAACGGATCTGCCCCAGCTCCATCATTTTCTCGGCGATCATCCCGTAGGCCTTGCGCCAGCTGGCCTCCATCTCGGGCGTGAAATCATCGCCCAGCGTGTCGCGAAACGTGTCCATCAGCGCCTCGCCCATCGGTTCGAAATCCTCGGGATGGATCCCGATCGAACTGTGCAGATGCCCCAGCGGCCGCAACTCGCGGTGCAGCGCGTCGGGGTCGTTCATTGTGACGACAACGGTGCGCAGCGTGGTCATGAACCGCATGCCCTGCCCCTCCAGATCATCGCGAAACAGGTGCCGCAACCGCGGCGCCCGCTTGAACAGGTTCTCGTAAAACCTCGCGCTTTCCGTGAACAGATCCTCGGAACGGGCCATATCGAACCCCTTGCGGACAAGTTCGATCTCTTCGTCAGACAGATGCATTGCATCCCCTTTCTCGCGCAATCCCGTTCCAGCATAGCACCGAAACCGCGAAATCACGAAATACCGAAATGACGCAAGAGCGGCCTCTTAGCTGCCGCGATAGGTGGAATAACCGTAGGGCGAGAGCAGAAGCGGCACGTGATAATGGCTCTTCTCGCTCATTTTGAACCGGATCGGGATCTCGTCGAGGAACGGATGCGCCTGCGGCCCGCTCTGTGCCGTGGCAAGGTAATCGGCCACATGAAACACCAGCTCGTAGGTGCCCGGCGCGAAATCCGCGGCCGGCAGGATCGGTTTGTCGGTCCGGCCGCCCTCATTGGTCACCATCTCCGCCAGATGGGTCCGGGTTGTGGCGTAAACGCGGTAGAGATCGATCTTCAGACCCGCCGCGGGAACCCCGCGCGCCGTGTCCAGAACATGGGTCGTCAAATATCCGGGCATGTTGGCACCTCCAGCTCGGGTTCTCGCGCATTCGGACCTTGTCGAAAACGGGTGAGTCCGAAAAGGTCATTCAAAAATTATTTGAAAGTCAGATCGATTATTCTGGATTATGATAAACCAAGGAGATCTCGATGAAACGCTACACTCGTGACATGCGCGGCTACGGCCAGACCCCGCCACAAGCCAACTGGCCCGGTGGCGCGAAGCTCACGGTGCAGATCGTGCTGAATTACGAGGAAGGCGGCGAGAACAACATCCTGCACGGTGATTCCGGCTCCGAGGCCTTCCTGTCCGAGATCGTCGGCGCCACGACCTGGCCCGGGCAGCGCCACTGGAACATGGAATCGATGTATGAATACGGCGCCCGCGCGGGGTTCTGGCGCATTCACCGCCTGTTCACCGAAATGAACATCCCCCTAACCGTCTACGGCGTTGCCACGGCGCTGGCGCGCAATCCCGAACAGGTGGCCGCGATGCAGGCGGCGGATTGGGAGATAGCAAGCCACGGGCTGAAATGGATCGACTACAAGGATTTCGACGAGGACGAGGAACGCGCACATCTTCGGCGGGCCATTACGCTGCATCGCGAAGTGACCGGTGCGCGCCCGCTCGGCTGGTATACAGGCCGTTGCTCGGACAACACCGAGCGTCTCATCGCCGAAGAAGGCGGTTTCGATTACATCGCCGACAGCTACGCTGACGACCTGCCCTATTGGGTACGCTACGGCGACCGCGACCAGCTGGTGGTGCCCTACACGCTCGACGCCAATGACATGCGCTTCGCCACGCCGCAGGGCTTTAACGCCGGCGCCCAGTTCGAGGCCTATCTGAAGGACAGTTTCGACGCGCTTCTGGCCGAGGGCGAAGCGGGCACCCCGAAAATGATGTCGATCGGACTGCATTGCCGCCTGATCGGACGGCCCGGCCGGATCATGGCCCTGAAGCGGTTTCTCGACTACGCCGCCGGACACGAAGATGTCTGGTTCGCCCGCCGTATCGACGTCGCGCGGCACTGGGCCGAAACCCATCCCCCCGCACCACGCACCCGGCCCTCGACCATGGACAAGGCCACATTCGTTTCGCTCTATGGCGGCATTTTCGAGCACTCGCCGTGGGTTGCCGAACAGGCCTGGGCGCTGGAGCTTGGCCCCGCCCATGACAGCGCCAGGGGCGTGCATTCAGCGCTCTGCCGGGCGTTTCGCGCTGCCAGCGACACGCGGCGACTGGAGGTGCTCGACGCCCATCCGGACCTTGCCGGAAAGCTGGCCGAGGCCAAGCGCTTGACCGCTGAGAGCACGTCCGAGCAGTCCAGTGCCGGCCTTGACGCCCTGACCGATGCAGAGCGCGAGGCCTTCACAGAACTAAATGAAGAATACACCGCAAAGCACGGATTTCCTTTCATTATTGCGGTTTTAGACCACACAAAATCTGAGATCCTCGACGCATTTCGACGCCGCATTACCCATGACAGCCAGACCGAATTTTCCGAGGCCTGCCGACAGGTCGAGCGCATCGCTTACCTGCGTCTGGCGCAGATCTTGCCGGAGGAAACATGACCACCTACGCCTTCCCCCCCGGCGGTCTGCCGCCGCAATCACAATCACCCGTGGGCCGCGCGATCTTCACCGAGGCCTACGCCTTCCTGCCCGCGGGCACGATGCGCGACATCGTAACAAGCGTGCTGCCGGGCTGGCGCAACACCCGCGCCTGGATCCTCGCGCGCCCGATGTCGGGTTTTGCCGAAAGCTTCGCGCAATACGCCGTCGAAGTTGCCCCGGGCGGCGGTAGCGAAACGCCCGAGCCCGATACCGGCGCCGAAGCCGTGCTGTTCGTGGCCGAGGGCCGGATGGATCTCTCTATCAACGGCGAGCCGCATATCCTCGATCCCGGCGGCTATGCCTACATTCCCGCCAGCCGCAGCTGGCAGGTTTCAAATATGTCCGACAAGCCCCTGAAGTTTCACTGGATTCGCAAAAGATACGAAGCGGTGACAGGTCTGCGCTATCCCGATCCGCTGGTCACCTCGGACGCGGCCGTCGCGCCGCTCCCGATGCCCGACACCGACCTCTGGGCCACCACGCGTTTCGTCGATCCGGATGATCTGGGCCATGACATGCATGTCAACATCGTCACCTTCCAGCCCGGTGGTCGCATCCCCTTTGCCGAGACCCATGTGATGGAACACGGGCTCTACGTGTTGCAGGGCACCGCGCGCTATCTGCTGAACACCGACTGGGTCGAGGTCGGCCCCGGCGATTTCATGTGGCTGCGCGCTTTTTGCCCGCAGGCCTGCGAAGCAACCGGCGATGAACCCTTTCGTTACCTTCTTTACAAAGACGTAAACAGGCACCCGGAACTATGAAGGTGATCCGCCCCCAACCGCTCACGGCGGAGGCCTTCGCGCCCTTTGGCGATGTGCTCGACTGCGCGGGCGCGCCGGACAAGATGATCAACCAGGGCCAATGCGAGAGGTTTCACGACCGCGCACGGCTCGATTTCACCGACGGGCGCGCGGGCCTCAGCCTGTTTCGCGCCAATCCGCGCACGCTGCCCTACCGGCTCGAGATGGTCGAGCGCCATCCCGACGGCTCGCAGGCCTTCATCCCGATGAGCCTCGATCCGTTCCTGATCGTCGTGGCTGCGGATGCGGGCGGTACCCCTGCCGCGCCGCTGGCTTTCCTGTCGGCACCGGGACAGGGGATCAATTTTCACCGCGGCGTCTGGCACGGGGTCCTCACCCCGCTCCACGCGCCGGGCCTTTTCGCCGTGATCGACCGGATCGGCGCGGGCGATAACCTGCAGGAACACTGGTTCCCGGAGCCCTACGAGGTCACAACCGGGTAACCTGAGACGACCAAACGACACGCGAACGCAACACGCAACACGCAACGACAAACAAGAACACGGGAGATTTCACATGGCCGACACATCTATCGGAACACCGGAACAGCTCCGGGACCCGAATTACACACCCGGACTGCACAAGGCCGTACCGCTGGGCATCCAGCACGTGCTGGCGATGTTCGTCTCAAACGTCACTCCGGCGATCATCATCGCCGGGGCGGCGGGGTTCGGCTTCGGCTCGGACGCGGGCGCACAGGGCTTTCCCGACATGACCTACCTGATCCAGATGGCGATGCTCTTTGCCGGTGTCGCGACACTGTTTCAGACCATCGGCCTTGGCCCCATGGGGGCCCGCCTGCCGATCGTGCAGGGCACCAGCTTCGCCTTCATCCCGATCATGATCCCGCTGGTTGCCGGCAAGGGTGTCGAAGCCCTGCCCGCACTGTTCGGCGGCGTGCTCATCGGCGGGCTCTTTCATGCCGTCCTCGGCACGTTCATCGGCAAGATCCGCTTTGCCCTGCCACCGCTTGTCACGGGCCTTGTCGTCACCATGATCGGCCTCGCGCTGGTGAAGGTCGGCATCCAGTATGCCGCTGGCGGTATTCCGGCGATCGACAAGCCCGAATATGGCAGCCTGCTGAACTGGTCAGCCGCGCTCGTGGTGATCTTCGTGACGCTGGGCATGAAGTTCTTCGCCCGCGGCATGCTCTCAGTCTCCGCCGTGGTGATCGGTATCCTCGTTGGATACCTCTACGCGCTGATGATGGGCATGGTGACGATCGACGGCATCGCCGGAAGCTGGAACCGCGCGGCGAGCTTCGCTCTTCCCGTACCCTTCAAATACGGCTTCGAGATCAGCTTTGCCGCCGTGATCGGCTTCTGCCTGATGGCCTTCGTCTCCGCGGTGGAGACCGTGGGCGATGTTTCGGGCATCACCAAGGGCGGCGCCGGCCGTGAGGCCACCGACACCGAGATCCAGGGCGCAACCTATGCCGACGGTTTCGGCTCCGCCGTGGCCGGCATTTTCGGCGGCTTTCCGAACACCTCCTTCAGCCAGAACGTGGGTCTGATCGCCATGACCGGCGTGATGAGCCGCCATGTGGTGACGATCGGGGCGCTGTTTCTGAT
>JABDPP010000414.1 GCA_013042765.1 Litoreibacter sp. | reverse complement strand
GGCGGACATACTCCCGCGCGATGACGCGAGATACGATAAGCGCCAGCACGTCATGATCTGGTAAGGCATCGTCGATATGTTTGAGAACACGTTTATGAGCACCCGCGCGCTGGGCTGGGCCAGCCGTTTCCAATGCTATGTCCGGTGCCATATCTGGCAACGTCGCTTCGCAAAACTGGGTCTCCTGATCCGGCATGCAGCCAAGTCAGGCGATTCTGCTTAATCGGTGGTTAAATTAACCGTATGTCGGGTGGAACTTGCCGGAAGGAGACAGGGTGAAGATCTCCACACCGTCGGACGTTACCCCGACCGAGTGCTCAAACTGCGCCGAGAGTGACCTGTCCCGTGTCACGGCTGTCCAGTCGTCGGGCAGAACTTTCGTCTCGGGGCGGCCCAGATTGACCATCGGCTCGATGGTGAAAAACATGCCTTCTTCGAGTGTGGCGTTCGTCCCGGGGCGGCCGTAATGCAGCACGTTCGGAGGCGCGTGAAAAACCCGCCCCAGCCCGTGACCGCAGAAATCCCGCACCACGGACATACGATTCGATTCCACATATTTCTGGATCGCGGCCCCGATATCACCAAAGGTATTGCCGGGTTTGACCTGTTCGATCCCCTTGAACAGCGCGTCATGGGTGACCTGGATCAACCGCTCGGCTTTCCGGTTGGGGCGTCCGGCGACATACATCCGACTTGTGTCGCCAAACCACCCGTCAACGATGACGGTTACGTCGATGTTCAGGATATCGCCGTCTTTGAGAACCTTCGGACCTGGAATGCCGTGGCAGACAACATGGTTCACGCTGATGCAGGAGGCATGCTGATAGCCCTTGTAACCGATCGTTGCGGATTTTGCCCCGGTGTCGTTCACTTTGTCAGTTATGATCTGATCCAGCGCTCCGGTGGTGACGCCTGGCGCGACCTCATCGGCAATCTCGTCGAGGATCTGAGCGGCCAAAGCTCCAGCGGCATGCATGCCTTCGAAATCCGCAGTCTCGTGAATGCGAATCCCTTCCTTTGTCATCCGGCCTTTGTGCTGGTGTTCCAATGTCGCCCCGTCCATTTACCTGTCCAAGATATAGGTCATTGTATTGTCATCGGCCAGTGCTAGGCCGCCGATTGCGGCCGTCTGTCCACCGACAACTGAGTTGCCAGAGTGATCTCTTCCGCGGAAATATGGGTCCCGAAACACAGCATCTCCACACCGGCCGCACGGGCGCTGTCAAAAGCGCGCGCGTAGGCCGGATCGAGGTCCGGAGCGAGCCTGAACCGGCTGCAATCGGTCCGTTGGACGAGATACAGCATGACGGCACGTCCGCCGGAGGCCGAGACTTTCGCCAGTTCGACCAGATGTTTTGCGCCGCGTGTCGTGACGCTGTCGGGGAACTCTGCCCAATCATCTTCGCGGCGGAGGTGGACATTCTTCACCTCGACATAGGCATCCGGCAGACCTTCCTGCTGCAGGAGGAAATCGATCCGGCTCCCGGTCCCGTAACCGACCTCCGGTCGCACGGTTCCATAGTGGGCGAGCGGGTTGATCGCGCGACCGGTAAGCGCCTCCTTGACGACCCTGTTCGAAATGCCAGTGTCAATTCCGGCAAGGTGGCCGTCGGGCAACTCAGCGATGCGCCATCCGTATTTCAGTTTCTTGCGCGGATCGTCGTTGGGTTCCACCCAGATGCGAATGCCCGGTTCCTTGAGGCCGAGCATAGCGCCAGGATTTGGGCAATGTGCCGTGACCTCGCGCCCATCTTCGAGACGGATGTCGGCAAGGAACCGTTTGTATCTGCGGATCAGTGTGGCGGGCAAAAGCGGGGTTTGAAAGCGCATGAGGGGGGCCTATACCTCGGGAAATCTGTATTCAAGGAGTCGTCTATGCCAAACCCCACTGCCGCCATGCTGGTGATCGGAGACGAGATCCTGTCGGGCCGGACAAGAGACGCCAATATGTACCACCTGGCCGGAGAGCTGACCAAGGCAGGGATTGATCTGGAGGAAGTTCGTGTCGTCTCTGACGATCAGGACAGGATCGTGGCAGCGGTCCGCGCCCTGAGCGATACCTATGATCACGTGTTCACCTCCGGCGGTATTGGTCCGACACATGATGACATCACTGCGGATGCCATCGGTATTGCTTTCGATGCGAAGGTCGATGTTCGCGAAGATGCCCGTAGCCTGCTTGCTGCCCATTACGCACAGACGGGGCGGGAATTGAACGAAGCGCGTCTTCGCATGGCGCGGATCCCCGATGGCGCCACCTTGATCAATAATCCGGTTTCCGTGGCTCCGGGCTTTTCGCTTGGCAATGTTCACGTGATGGCCGGTGTGCCTTCGGTCTTTACCGCAATGGTCGCTTCTGTGCTGCCGACGATGACCGGGGGACAGCCTTTGCTATCGCGCACACTCCAGATGATGCGCGGCGAAGGTGATCTGGCGGCGCCACTGGCCGCGATGGCAGAGGCTCATCCGGATCTTTCTTTCGGGTCCTACCCGTTTCAGAAGGACGGTGTGTACGGATCGAATATTGTTGTGCGCGGGACTGATGATGCGCAATTGACCAAAGTGATTGCCGAGCTTGCCAAGATACTGGATGTTGAGGGCGTATGACCTCTTCTGACCTGTTCGATACTCTCGAGGCGACGTGGCCTCCACTTTCACGCAAGACCGTGGGGGATTGGGTAATCCGCGAGGGCGCGGGTGGGGGAAAACGCGTTTCAGCCGCAACGCTGGAGACGGATGCGGGCGGCACTTCTGACGTTGCCCGGGCCGAACAGGAGATGCGTGCACTTGGCCAGACTTCCCTGTTTTCCCTAAAGCCAGAACAAACTGAATTAGACACTATTCTGGCCGGGAATGGCTATGAGGTCGTCGATCCGACGATTCTCTTCCATGTTCCTATCAGGGACCTGGGAGAGATCGAGATTCCGCCCCTGTCGGCCTTTCCGATCTGGGAACCTCTCCAAATCATGCGGGATATCTGGCAAGCTGGTGGTGTCGGGGCGGCCCGGCAAGCCGTGATGGAGCGGGTATCCGGGCCCAAGACTGGGATCCTTGGCCGAATTAACAACAAGCCCGCTGGCGCGGCCTTCGTGGCCCTTCACGGCCAGGTAGCGATGTTGCACGCTCTGGAAATTCTGGAGGATGAGCGTCGTCAGGGGCTCGGGCGGAACCTGGCCCTCGCGGCTGCCAAATGGGCTCTCGGGCAAGGCGCAACCGATTTCGCCCTCGCAGTGACGCGCGCGAATAGAGCGGCAACTGCGCTTTACAGCTCTCTGGGCATGCGCGAGTGTGGTGCATATCACTACCGGATAGAACGTTCTTAGAAGGCCCGTAATCGTGACCGACAAGCCGAATGTAACCGCCCTCAACCTGCCGATGATGGACCCCCTGCCCGCGCCGGTTCAGAAGTATTTCGACATCTGTCAGGAGAAGCTGGGTCTGATCCCGAACGTCCTTCAGGCCTACGCGTTCGACCAGAGCAAGCTCGACGCCTTTTCGGCGCTCTACAATGACGTGATGTTGGCCGACAGCGGATTGTCAAAGCTTGAACGTGAAATGATCGCGGTTGCGGTTTCGTCGGTCAATCGCTGCTTTTACTGCCTCGTGGCCCACGGTGCTGCAGTTCGGGAACTGTCGGGAGACCCGGCCCTGGGCGAGGCCCTCGTCCTGAATTACCGGGTGGCCGATCTTGATGCGCGCCAGCGGGCAATGTTGGATTTCGCAGTCGCGATGACGGAGGCAAGCTACCGGATCGATGAGGCTGACCGAGAGAAGCTGCGACAGGTCGGTTTCTCCGAACGCGACATTTGGGATATCGCGGCTGTGGCCGGGTTTTTCAACATGACGAACCGGATCGCATCGGCGGTGGATATGCGCCCGAACGAAGACTACCACGCCGCCCACAGATGAAGACCTGGCTTGCGGCATTTCTTCTGGCGGCGTGCACAGCACCCGCGGCCATGGCGGCGGTCGAGCTGAGTTTTCCGGGGCCAGCCCGCGAAACCTTCAACAAAGCAGAGGATTTCACGAGCTACAAGATGCCTGTTGGGCCATTCGCGGAGGGAGCGATCCAGACGGTCGTGGCGGAAGGCCCCTTGAGCCGGATCGCATGGCGTGTCGCGGTTGTGGATGTCTCCACGTTGGCGGTTATGGACAGCCTCCGTCAACAAGTTGAATCAATCGGTTTCGAGCTTCTCTACGAATGCGAGACGCGGGAATGCGGTGGGTTCGATTTTCGTTTTCAGACCGACGTTCTGCCGGAACCGGTGATGCACATCGATCTGGGAGATTTCAGATTTCTTTCCGCACAACGTCTTGGTGGTGCGATTCCCGAGTATCTCAGCCTGTTTGTCAGCCGCAGTGAGGATTTCGCTTATGTGCAGCTCATCATCGTGGGGGGTGGAACTGATGGCTCGGTCTCTGTTGTGTCCCAGATCGAAGACGTTCCTGTACTTTCAACAGCGGGTTCGTTGAGAAATGGCGGTGTCGCACAAAATCTCGAGGAATTCGGGCGCGTTGTTCTTGAAGACCTGATCTTTGCGACAGGCGAGGTTTCCCTGCTGGCTTCCGAATACGAGTCGCTGCGCGAATTGTCGGATTACCTGAAGGAGGACCCCGCACGTCGAGTTACGCTGGTTGGACATACCGACGCGGTGGGGTCACTCGAAGCCAATATCGAGTTGTCACGGCAACGGGCAAAAGCCGTTCTGGACGGTTTGGTAACCGGATTTGGTGTTTCTGAAGAGCAGGTTGCCTTCGAAGGGATTGGATATCTTGCCCCGCGCGCTGGCAATCAAACCGAGGCAGGGCGTACCGCAAATAGAAGGGTCGAGGTGGTTCTCACCTCGACCCAGTAAAGTGTTGCCAAACACCGGTAGTCGTTTCCTGGCTGTTACCAGGTGTCGGGGCCCTTTTGTCTAAAGGCCTCCACGAGGAAGTCGATAAAGGTTCGCACCTTTGGCTGCGTGTAGCGGCCCGGTGGATAAACGGCAAAAATACCCTGTGTTTCAGTCGGCAGATCCGGCATGGCTTCGACAACGAGGCCCTCGGCCAAGGCATCTGCGTAGAGGAAGCTGGGGAGATACGCGATGCCAAGCCCAGAGACGCAGGCGTTCAGAAGCGACTGGCCGTCATTCACCGTCAACCAGCCTTGCGTACGAACTTGACGCTTCTCGCCTGAGGGCGCGGTCAGTTTCCATACGTTTCCGGCAGACTGGTTCGAATAATGCAGCAGCTTATGTTCGTTCAGATCGTCGATCTTTTCGGGGCGGCCGAATTGCTGGAAATAGCTTGGGCTCGCGATAAGGCGTTTTGTCGTCTCGGTCAGTTTGCGGGCCCGAAGCGAGCTGTCTTCCATCTCGCCAATGCGAATAGCGAGGTCGAATCCCTCGCTGATCAGTTCAACGAAGCGGTTGTTGAGGACCATGTTGACTGTGATGTCGGGGTAATCAACGAGGAAATCGCCCAAGATAGGCGACATGTGGTTCACGCCGAAATCAGTCGCGACAGAGATGCGCAGCAGGCCGGATGGTGCGCTTTGCATGGAAGACACAAGCGCGTCAGCTTCGCCGGCATCGTTCAGTACGCGGCGCGCGCGATCATAATAGGCGAGACCGATCTCTGTCGGGCTCACGCGACGGGTTGTGCGATTCAGCAAACGGGCGCCAAGGCGGGTTTCCAGCGATGAGACATGTTTCGAAACGGCAGATTTCGAAATTCCCATCTTGCGTGCAGCATCTGTGAAGCCACCCTGGTCCACGACCGTGGCGAAAGCTTCCATTTCCGTTAGACGATCCATTCGGCGTCCCCTCAAGTCCTCTTGTTCGGACTTTTATCGAGGCCAAATGAGGCAGGAATGCGATAGCTCTGAGACGATTCAGCGATTTCTCACGTGATCGTCCTGTTCAGGGAAACAGCCAGAAAGGAGGTTTTCTGTTGAAAATATCGAAAATAAAACATTGGTATCAATGATTTAGAGTATCATAGGTTTGCAGCAAGTCGTGTGCCTTCGTCGATCGCGCGCTTTGCGTCCAGTTCGGCCGCCACATTTGCGCCGCCGATAATATGAGGCTCCAATCCGGCCTCAATCAGGTCATCCGCAAGGTCGCGACAGGGGATTTGGCCTGCACAAAGCACGATCGTATCGACCTCGATCAACTGCTGCTTCTCCCTGGCTTCCCCGTGGGAGATATGGAGCCCTCCGGCGTCTATACGTTCATAATTGACACCACCCATCATCGTAACACCCTTCATCTTTAGGGCAGCGCGATGAATCCAGCCGGTTGTTTTGCCAAGGCGCCGACCCAGCTTCTCTTTCTTGCGTTGAAGGAGCACGACATCGCGAGCGGCGGTTTCCGGTTTTGGTCCCGCCGGCGCGATGCCGCCGCGCACGTTACCGGGGTCATCAACGCCCCACTCCGCCATCCACGCGTCGAGATCTTCGGTGGGGCTTTCTCCCGCCACCAGATATTCCGCAACATCGAACCCGATCCCGCCCGCGCCGACGATAGCGACCGAGGGTCCAACCTCAGCTCCGTTCCTTAGAACGTCGATGTAGGAGAGGACATTCGGACCGTCTTGGCCGGGGATCTGCGGATCGCGCGGAAGGACGCCTGTTGCGATGACAACCACGTCGAAGCCGCTCAGGGTTTTGACGTCCGCGGCCTGCCCAAGGCGCAAGGTCACGCCGGACTTCCCGATCATGGTCTTGTACCAGTCTACCAGCCCGTGAAATTCCTCCTTGCCCGGAACCTGCCGCGCCATGTTCAGTTGCCCGCCGAGGGTCTTGGATTTGTCGAACAGGGTCACGTCATGCCCGCGTTCATCTGCGGTCAGTGCTGTGGCCAAACCGGCAGGCCCTGCGCCAACGATCGCAATGGATTTCTTGCGTTCCGCTGGCTTGATCTTCAGTTCTGTCTCGTAACAGGCGCGCGGGTTGACGAGGCAGGAGCTGATTTTCCCACCAAAGGTATGATCAAGACAGGCCTGGTTGCAGGCGATACACGGCGCGATCTCCTCTGGTCGTCCGGTGGCTGCTTTCGCAACGAAATGCGGATCGGCCAGAAACGGGCGCGCCATGGAAACCATGTCGGCGCAGCCTTCCGCCAGAACCGCTTCTGCGACATCCGGCGTGTTGATCCGGTTCGACGTAATGAGCGGGATCGTTACCTCGCCCATCAGTTTCCGTGTCACCCAGGTGAAGGCGCGGCGCGGAACACTGGTGGCGATCGTTGGAATGCGGGCCTCGTGCCAACCAATGCCGGTATTGATGATGGTGGCGCCCGCCTTTTCGATTTCGCGGGCGAGGGTCGTGACCTCCTCGAATGTCGAGCCATTGGGGATCAGGTCGATCATCGAGAGCCGGTAGATCACGATGAAGTCTGTCCCTACCGCTTCCCGGACCCGGCGAACGACCTCAACGGGTAACCGCATCCTGTTCTCATAGGAGCCGCCCCACCGATCAGTGCGTTTGTTGGTGTGCGTGACGAGGAACTGGTTAAGGAAATACCCTTCCGAGCCCATAACCTCTACACCGTCATATCCGGCTTGTTGCGCGCGCGTTGCGGCTGTGACGATATCAGTGATCTGCTTTTCAATACCCGCCTCGTCCAGCTCCTGTGGTGGAAAGGGAGAGATCGGGGATTTGACAGGGCTTGGCGCGACACAGTCGGACGAATACGCATACCGGCCTGCGTGCAGGATCTGCATCGCGATTTTGCCGCCACCTTCATGCACCCGGTCAGTTACGATCCTATGGTCCGCAATGTCCTCCTGAGAGAACAACCCCGCCGCCCCGGGGAAGACGCCGCCTTCCTTGTTCGGGGCCATCCCGCCGGTGACCATCAGCCCAACGCCCCCGCGCGCCCGCTCGGCATAGAACTCAGCGACGCGGTGCCAGTCCTTGGTCTCTTCAAGGCCGGTATGCATCGAACCCATCAGAACGCGGTTCTTCAGGGTCGTGAACCCAAGATCCAGCGGGGCAAGAAGGTGGGGGTAATCGGTCATGGCGTGGGTCCCTGATGTGAAATCAGGATGCTTGACTTGCTCCGACTTGTCACGCGGAACGCGGCGTCAAATGCTAATGTCACATCGTCTCGACACAATGTCGGCGAAAAGCCTTCTTCAGCATGTTCAGTTCCGCGCGCAAAAGATCAACCTCGCCGCGAATATCATCGCTCAGCGGCTCGCCCGTCACGATGGTGAAGCTGTCGAGTGTTGTCTCGCCCGGTATGTGCCGAAACACAAAGGTCTGAACACCATCGGTCAGCATCTCCGCAGGGATTGGAAAGCGGACATGCCACAGTCGCAGGTCTTCGTCATCCCTGCGCAGCTCGAGACCTCGCAGTTCCTTGTCCAGGTGAAACACGCCAATATCGGGCTTCGCTTCTTCGCTGGCCCCGTCCATCACGATACCCTCGTAGATACCGGCGTGAATGCGCGTTTTGGTCATGGTCAGATCGGACATCCCGAACTCCTAGAAATCCGCACGCGGGCGGCGACTGAACGTGAGGTCACGCAGATAGATCTCGTTCATCTCCGGACCTTCGAAGATCAGATCAATCCACAGCCGTTCAAGCCGCTTCTCGTTGATCTTTGAATGCTCAAGGTCGAACTCGACCACACCGGAGTTTTTTGCCTGCGGCAATTCCCGCACCAACTGCTCGACATTCGGACCGTGTTTGACATTCAGCCGTGCAAATATCTCAAGCGGCCGTTCAACCTCGATATTGGCATCCATCCGCAGGATGTGGTTGCGCCTCAGCCCCTTCACTGCGTCCCCGGATAAATCCAGCACCAGGGACAGAAAGCTGCCGTCAAACTTGAAGACGTCCATTTTCAACCCGAAGGGAGCAAGATCGTCCTCCCTTGTATTGCGGACCTGTCGAAGGGTCAGTTCGGAGATTCTGCAGTCATGGTGAAGTGTCGCGAATTCCCCGATGCGGCCGCGGTTCTCAACAGCGGCAACCCCGGTCGGAGATATCGGCCCGCGCCAGATCTCGGGCCGGTGCGCCCAATCAGATTGAGGGGGTTTTTGGATCGCATTGGTCCCGATCCGCGGCAACGCGAGACGCCCATCGGCGATGTGAGTCACCGCATCGACCTGCCGCCGCAACTGACGGGCCTGTATCCGGACGTTTTTCAGAGTCGCAAGATCGAGATCTTCTGCGCTTGAAGCAACGTGCTTCCAGCGGTTCAATTGACGCGCGGTCCGGCGTCGCCTGATCATTTCTCGGACACGATCCATCATGGTTTCGCGGTTGTCCTAGCCTGCGTTTTTTCAGCGATATCATCGTTTCAGTATTCGAAAAAATGGTTTCTACTCGTTAAACGCAAAAGACCCCGATTCAGGGAAGATGTCTTTAGGTGCTTGACGTGTCGGACCGACTGCGAATTGTCCGAACAAACTGATCCAGTGTTGTCATGCCCGCGTCCCGCGACAGCGGTGCGTCTTCAAAGCCAATAACCGAGACGGTGACGAGAGAATTTCCCACATCGAAGTAAGCCCGCCAATATGTCTGTTCCGCATTTTCGAGGTTTGCGGGGCTGGTGTCGCGGGCAAACAGGTAGAGAGCGCCATCCCGCACGAACGTGTCCAGAACCGCAACGGACTCGGCCGAGTTGGATCTGCTCAGCGCAGTACGCCCGTCTGCGGTCGAGAACAGTGCGGTCAGGTCCTTGGTGGCGCTACTGACCTGTGGAGTGCCGAAGCTGTTGGTAATGACGGAGGCGGTCGCAACAGCCTGAACCTGGGGCTGCGCAGATTGTACGCTTCCCGTTATCGCCGCGCAGTTTCCGAACATCACGAAGGCCTCGGTCTCGCTGGAACGAACGGATCTGGGGTCGATGCAGAACCCTTGCGGACCGGCAAGACGGATCTTGTCCTGCGTTACGTCGATCTCAGTCTTTCCACCGCCGCCCAAAGACCCGTCGCAGGCGCAAAGACCTGCGACGAGAAAACCCGTGAGCGCGATGAGGCGCATTCCTTAAATGTCCATGTAGACGTGCTTCTCGGCGCCACCGCCAGGATGCGTGACCGCGCCCTTCTTGGTTGACCCGACAAGCTGCGCGTATTTCCACAAAGCACCGGATGCGTAGATCGTGTTGCGCGGGCCTTTCCAGGCTTCTTTGCGCTTCGCCATTTCCTCATCCGAGACAGCGACCGAAATCTCGCCCTTGATTGCGTCGATGGTAATCATGTCGCCATCCTTGATGAGGGCGATCGGACCACAATGGGCCGCTTCCGGACCGACATGGCCAACACAAAAGCCGCGAGTCGCACCGGAGAAACGGCCATCCGTGATCAGGGCAACTTTCTTGCCCATCCCCTGCCCGGAGAGCGCTGCGGTGGTGGCCAGCATTTCGCGCATGCCGGGGCCGCCAGCGGGCCCTTCGTTGCGGATCACGATGACCTCACCTTCTTTATATCCACGCTTTTGCACCGCATCGAACGCGTCTTCCTCGCATTCAAAGACATGTGCTGGGCCAGTGAAGACAATGTCGTCTTCACCCATGCCCGCGATTTTCACGATGGCCCCTTCGGGTGCGAGGTTGCCTTTCAGGCCGACTACGCCGCCAGTCTCGGAGATCGGGGTCTCCACCGGGTAGACGACCTTGCCATCCGCTTCGATTGTCACTTTGTCCAGCTCTTCGCCGATGGTGTAGCCCGTTGAGGTGATGCAATCCTCATGGACGAGGCCAGCCTTGCGCAGCTCGTTCATCACTACGGGCACACCGCCCGCCTCATAGAGGTCTTTGGCGACATACTGACCGCCGGGTTTGAGGTCGACGAAATAAGGGGTGTCGCGGAAGATGTCGCACACATCCTCAAGGTCAAAATCGATCCCTGCCTCATGGGCAATCGCCGGCAGGTGCAGGCCAGCATTGGTCGAGCCGCCGGTGCAAGCTACCACACGCGCCGCGTTTTCGAGAGACTTGCGGGTGACAATGTCACGGGCGCGAATGTTCTTCTCAAGCAGGTTCATCACCGCTTCGCCGGATGCGATTGCATAGTGGTCACGGCTCTCATAGGGCGCCGGGGCCCCGGAGGAATTCGGCAGGGCAAGTCCGATCGCCTCGGATACGCAGGCCATTGTATTGGCAGTGAACTGTCCTCCGCACGCGCCCGCGGATGGGCAGGCGACGCGCTCGAGAGTCCGCAGCGCCTCGTCGCTCATATTGCCAGCCTGATGCTGACCAACCGCCTCAAACACGTCCTGCACGGTCACGTCCTTGCCGTTCAGACGACCCGGTAGGATAGATCCGCCATAGATGAAGACCGATGGTGTGTTCAGGCGCACCATTGCCATCATCATGCCCGGCAGGGATTTGTCACAACCAGCCAGTCCGACGATTGCGTCATAGCAATGCCCGCGCATGGTCAGTTCGACCGTATCCGCGATCGCTTCACGCGATGCGAGGGAGGAGCGCATGCCCTCATGGCCCATTGCGATACCATCGGTCACCGTAATCGTCGTGAATTCGCGCGGCGTTCCGTAGGCGGCTTTAACGCCAAGCTTCACGGCCTGCGCCTGACGGTTCAGTGCGATGTTGCAGGGTGCTGCTTCGTTCCAGCAGGTTGCCACACCAACAAACGGCTGATGGATTTCTTCGTCGCCAAGGCCCATCGCGTAGAAGTAAGACCGGTGCGGCGCGCGCGCCGGGCCTTCGGTGACATAGCGGCTTGGCAGGTTTGTCTTGTCGGTTGGTTTCTTCAGCATATCAGCCTCCCCTGAACGTTGGGCACCGGAATAATGCCGCAGACGCCGGTGCACAAGCGCGATTGCGGGGTAATCGGCTTGCGGCTAGTTTGAGCGAAAAGAGCAGTGAGACCAGCATGCATACGCCCGCGTTTGACAGATTTGTTGCGCCAGCCAGCCGTTATCCGGCGATCTGGCGCATCTTTATGGGCCTAATCACGGCCACGATCGTCTTTATCGCGCTATCTTTTGCGATCTTTTTCATAGGCGGCCTCGCACTCGGTCTGGAAAGTCCACAGCAGGCCCTCCTCATACTTACAGATCCGACGACGCCTGCGGCGATGGCCATCTTATTGCTGAGTTTCCTGGCCATGGCGATGGGCGCCGGCGCCGCGGCCTTATGGCACTGGCGCAGCCCGCTGACGCTCTTTGGCCCCCTGCCCCTAGTCCGGCGGGATTGGTTGAAAATGGCAGCGCTGGCTGCTGTCGTGTTGTTTTGCTCCGGGCTGATTACCAGTTTTTTCATTCCCTCAACGGTGACGCGAAATCTTGGGGTTCCTGCCTGGGCGGGAATTCTGATCTGGGCGATTCCGCTGCTCTTTATTCAAACTACGGCTGAGGAGATGGTCTTTCGCGGATATCTCCAACAACAGCTTGCGGCGCGGTTCCGGCATCCGTTTATCTGGATGGGTATCCCATCGGTTCTATTTGGCTTGGCGCATCTTAACCCGGGATTAGAGCCTATCACTGCGTTTCTCATCGTTCTGGCGACAGGCACTTTCGGTCTCGTTGCGGCGGATATCACACGTTTGACCGGAAGCCTTGGGGCGGCGATGGGCTTTCACTTCGCCAATAATTTCCTTGCAATTCTCGTCGTGAGCGTCCAAGGCGAATTGTCGGCTCTTGCGCTGTTCCATACCGATTTCACAATGAGCGACTCGGATATTATCCAGCCGCTCCTCGTTGTTGACATACTGACCGTCATCCTCGTCTGGGTCGTGGCCCGCCGGATGTTGCGACGCTGATTGCAATTGTCCCAGACCCGGATTATCTGGTGAGTTAACGGGAAAGAGGCACCTATGAACTGGATTTCCAACTACGTCCGGCCAACGATCAACTCGCTGTTTTCGCGTCGCGAGGTTCCGGAGAACCTTTGGTCGAAATGCAATGAATGCGGGACCATGCTGTTTCACCGCGAACTGTCGGAGAACCTAAACGTTTGTACGAACTGTGATCACCATATGGCGATCACGGCGCGTGATCGGTTCAATGCTCTGTTTGACGGTGGGATCTATTCCGAGGTCAGCGTGCCCGAGCCTGTGGCCGATCCCTTGGGGTTTCGAGATCAGAAGCGTTACCCGGATCGGATGAAGGCAGCAGTCAAATCTACCGGCGAGAAAGAGGCCATGCTGGTTGCCGAGGGTGAAATTAACCGAACCCCGATCGTGGCGGCGGCCCAGGATTTTTCCTTCATGGGGGGATCGATGGGCATGTATGTCGGTAACGCCATCATCGCTGCGGCTGAACGTGCTGTGGCTGTTAAACGCCCCCTGGTTCTGTTTTCTGCGGCCGGTGGTGCACGGATGCAGGAAGGCATT
>JABDPP010000413.1 GCA_013042765.1 Litoreibacter sp. | reverse complement strand
TATTGGGACCAATGCTGGCGCGCGATGGACACGCGGTTGTCTCTTTGCCGGGGGGCTGCGCGATAGGCGCGCGCCCGGTTGATTTGCATCTGCGGGCGCTGGAAGCACTGGGCGCGGATCTCGACCTGCGTGATGGCTATGTACACGCCAGAGCGCCGGGTGGCCTGAAGGGAGCGGTGTATGAGTTTCCGTTCATCTCGGTCGGGGCTACCGAAAACGCTCTGATGGCTGCTACGCTTGCCAAGGGCACGACCGTGCTGAAAAATGTGGCCCGCGAGCCCGAGATTGTCGATCTGGCCGAGTGCCTGATCAAGATGGGCGCGCAAATTGAGGGGCACGGAACCCACGAGGTCAGAGTGCAGGGCGTAGACCGTCTCAGCGGCGCAACACACCCTGTGGTGACTGACCGGATCGAGCTTGGAACCTACATGCTGGCACCTGCAATTGCCGGTGGAGAGGTTGAATTGCTCGGTGGACGCCGCGATCTGGTGGGGGCGTTCTGCGACAAGCTTGAAGAAGCCGATATCGCGGTCGAGGAGACATCGACCGGCCTCAAGGTCAGACGGGCCGGAGACCGCGTGCGCGCTGTCAATGTCACGACTGAACCATTCCCGGGCTTTCCAACAGATCTTCAAGCCCAGATGATGGCGCTCCTGTGCACCGCCGAGGGCACCTCTATCATGGAGGAGACGATCTTCGAGAACCGTTTCATGCATGCACCTGAACTGATCCGGATGGGTGCAAATATCGACGTGAAAGGTGGTCATGCCACGGTTGTCGGGGTCGAGCAATTGAAGGGCGCGCCAGTCATGGCGACCGATCTGCGCGCTTCTGTCTCGTTGATCCTTGCCGGACTGGCTGCGGAAGGAGATACGGTGGTCAGCCGAGTTTATCATCTTGACCGCGGCTATGAGCGTCTGGAAGAAAAGCTCAGCGCAGTTGGCGCGCGAATTGAACGGGTTTCTGAGTGACGCAAGACGCAAGATTTGAAGATGCTGGAGTCCCGGCCCTGCGCCTTCGGGCGGAGGATACGGAGGACCTGAAGATCATCTCAACGCTTGTGCAAGACGCAATCTTTCCGATCTCGGAGATTTCATGGAAGCCACGTGAACGTCGCTTCGCGTTGCTACTCAATCGGTTTCGCTGGGAAGATCAGTCGAAGGCGCGCCAACGCCAACGCGCTTTTGAGCGCGTGCAATCCGTGCTTGCCTTTGACGATGTCTCGAAAGTGTCTTCGCAGGGCGTCGACCGCACGGATGTGGATGTGATCCTGTCGCTCTTGTCGATCGGTTGGGAAGCGGGCTCCGACGGGACAGGCCGCCTGGTGTTGACATTGGCCGGTGACGGGGCGATTGCGCTCGACACCGAATGCGTCAACGTCACTTTGCAGGACGTAACGCAGCCCTATATCGCGCCGTCACGCAGAGCCCCGCAACACCCCGAGGATTGATGCCACAGTTTCTCAACAGCCAGGACCCGGATTTCGAGACGTCCTTCAAAGCCCTCCTGTCTATGAAGCGCGAGGACAGCCCCGACGTGGATGCCGTCGTAGCTGAAATCATTGCCGATGTGAGGGCGCGGGGCGATGCGGCCGTGATCGATTTGACCCGCAAATTCGACCGACTGGAGCTTACGCCCGGCACGATGGCATTTTCTGCCGTCGAGATTGATGCCGAGATTGCAAAGGTGTCAGCCGCGGAGCGCGACGCGCTCGAGTTGGCTGCCGCCCGCATTCGGGCCTATCACGATCGGCAGATGCCCGAAGATGCCCGCTGGGAAGACGCGTCTGGTGCTTCGCTGGGCTGGCGCTGGACGCCGGTGTCGGCAGCAGGTCTTTACGTGCCGGGCGGTCTTGCGAGCTATCCGTCCTCCGTGTTGATGAACGCGATCCCCGCAAAGGTGGCAGGCGTCGAGAATCTCGTGATCTGCGCCCCGACGCCCGATGGCGTGGCAAATCCGCTTGTTCTGCTGGCCGCCCGTCTGTCTGGCGTCGACACGGTCTACCGAATTGGCGGGGCTCAGGCGATTGCGGCCATGGCCTACGGGACTGAGACGATCCAGCCGGTGGACAAGATCACGGGCCCGGGCAACGCCTTTGTCGCCGCTGCCAAGCGCCGTGTATTTGGAGCGGTTGGGATCGACATGATCGCTGGGCCGTCGGAAATCCTCGTGATCGCGGACAAACACAACGATCCAGACTGGATCGCGGTCGACCTGCTGTCGCAGGCGGAACATGACGAGAGCGCGCAATCGATCCTAATCACTGATGACGCAGAGTTTGGCACTGCGGTCGCGGACGCCGTCGAGAAACGGCTGAAGACGCTGGAGCGGACGGCCATCGCCGGGGCGAGCTGGCGCGATTTCGGCGCCATCATCCTCGCCCGCGACCTCGACCACGCCGCCGAGCTTTCCAACCGCGTCGCGCCGGAGCATCTGGAGATCCTCACCGCCGACCCCGACGCCATCGCCGACCAGATCCGCC
>JABDPP010000208.1 GCA_013042765.1 Litoreibacter sp. | reverse complement strand
GGCCAGGTAAGCGCCGACGATCACATCCGCCTGTGACTGAGCTTCCAGCAGGCGCAGATCACCATGGGCTTCGGTCTCCATCAGTTCGGCCTCGTGAATGTCGCGAGTCCAGCTGTCGTCAAGCGTGAGGTAAACGACATCGCCCTCCAGAAGGGCGTTCGCGGTGATGACCTTGGGGGTAAAGGGGCGGCTCATGATGCTGTCTCTCTGTGTTCGAGCTGTTCGACGGCGGTAAGCGCCGCGCGGGGCGCGAGCCCCAGGAATGTCAGGGCAGGGCCATCCATCTTCGCGTCGGTCAGGGCGGGCTCAAGCTCACCGAGTGTCGTGGAGAGGATCCGCTGCGTTGGGCGGGAGGCGTTTTCGATCACCGTGACCGGTGTTGCCGGGCTGGCGCCGTGCATCAGCAGACGGCCCTGCAGGAAGCGCGCGGCTTTCTTGCCCATGTAGATGGCTGCAACCTCTCCCGGGGTGGCGAGGCCACGCCAGTCGTGATCGGCAAACCCCCGGGTGTCGTGACCGGTCAGGAAGCGGATGCCAGAGTTGCGCCCGCGCTTTGTCAGGCTCTGGCCGAGGGTGGCCACGGCGGCCGAGGCGGCGGTGATTCCAGGCACGATGCGCCAGTCCACACCGGCCGCTTCGCAGGCCTCGATCTCTTCGTCGAGGCGGCCAAAAACCGTGGGATCGCCCGATTTGAGCCGAACCACATAGGCGCCTTGAAGGGCGTGATCGGTGATCATCGTATTGATGTCAGCTTGTGAGACGGAGGGGCCGAACCCTTCCTTGCCAACGGGAATCATCACGGCTTCGCGGCGCGCGAGCTCTAGGATTTCGGGCGCAACGAGGCGGTCGTAGATGATGACCTCGGCCTCATCCAATGCCTTGCGGGCCTTGAGCGTCAGAAGTTCCGGATCGCCGGGTCCAGCGCCAACCAGATCGACGTGGCCGTCCTTTTCACGGGCCTCAAGGTGGTGGTGCAGAAGGTCTTCCAGCGCATCTTGAACGCCAGCTTCGCCTTCTTTATCAAATGCTTGTGGGCCGCTCTCGAAATAGTAGTCGCGCCAGAACTCGCGACGCTTTACGCCGAAGGGCAGCGCCTCGGCGCGGCTGCGGAAAGCCTTGCCAATCCGGGCCAGAAGGCCAAGAGAGGGCGACAGGTTTTCTTCGAGGCCCTTCTTGATGGCACGGGCCAGCACGGGGGCGGCACCTTCAGTGCCGATGGCGATTGTAACCGGATCACGGTCGACGATCGCGGGTGTGATGAACTGGCTTTCGCCAAGGTTGTCCACGATATTCACCAGCGCGCCATCGCGATGCGCCAGTTCGGCAACCCTGCGATCTTCCATATCATCTTCGTTTGCGGCGTAGAACATACGTGCACAGAGTGCGTCGCCTGGTTCCATGGCGCGGTGGATCAGGTTTAGCCGGCCAGCTTGGGCCCAATTGACGATCGTCTCGGAGGGTTCTGCCGCCAGAACGGTCAGCCGGGCCTCGGTCTTCAGGAGCAGGCGCAGCTTCGCAAGGGCCGCTTCACCTCCGCCCGACAGGACGATGCGGCGGCCTTCGACTGCCATGAAAATCGGAAAGTGCTTCATCTTGGCCTCGTTTGGAGTTTGGCCTCTATATAGAATAAAATACCTAAATACCGCTATGCTTCGCGCAAAATAAGGAATATTGTTCCGCTCAATCGAAACTCAGGAACGTATGTTCCAAACCCGAGGGGAATTCGGAATGCTGACCCGTCTTGATGCAACAGACAGGAACATCCTCAACGAACTTCAGCAGGATGCCTCGCAATCCTTGGAGGAAATTGCCCGAAAAACCGGGTCTTCCAAGACGCCGGTCTGGAATCGCATCAAGAAGCTGCGCGCGGCCGGTGTAATCAAGCAGGATACCGTGGTGCTGGACCCCGAAGCGTTGGGGTTGGAGGCGTGTTTCTTCGTTTTGATCCGGACTTCAGAGCATGAGGCTGACTGGCAGCAGCGCTTCCTCGCGGCCCTGAAATCCCGTCCCGAAG
>JABDPP010000408.1 GCA_013042765.1 Litoreibacter sp. | reverse complement strand
CCAAGGAAATTGCTCTCGATGGGTTTATCGGGCACCAGATCGGATTTTTGCAGATGTCACAGGTTGTTGAGCGGACACTAGACCATATTGATGCCAAAGATGGCCTTAACTGTGACACGATCGCCCTTGATAAGGTGGTGGAGATGGACCATCTCGCCCGTAGAGTAGCGCAATCGGTGATTTTGGAATTAGCGGATTAGAGGCTTATAGCGTATGGAATTGGTAGGACTGATCCCGTCATTCGGCGGTTTATTGGCAACGCTTATCGCGTTTGTCGTCGCGCTCAGCGTGATCGTCGCTATCCATGAATACGGCCACTACATCGTTGGACGCTGGTGCGGCATCCATGCGGAAGTGTTCTCGCTCGGCTTTGGCCCTGTTCTGTTTTCCAAGGTCGACAAGCGCGGGACCCGTTGGCAGTTCGCGCTTCTGCCCTTTGGCGGTTACGTCAAGTTTCTGGGCGATTCCGATGCCGCGAGCGGCAAGGACGGCGAAGCGATCTCCAGTTTGAGCGAGGAAGATCGCAAACGCACAATGCATGGCGCCGATCTGTGGCGGCGGGCGGCCGCGGTCGCTGCGGGCCCTGTTTTCAACTTCATCCTGTCGATTTTCGTCTTTGCCGCGATCTTCATGTTCATGGGAACAACGGGCGACAAGGCATTGATCGGAAATGTCAAAAACCTGCCCGGGATTTCCGGGGAATTTCAAGCTGGTGATGAGATCCTGTCGATAGACGGGGTCGAGGTAGAAGACCTCGAATCCTTCTATTCCGTGGCTCGGGAAACTACGCCGGCGGCACGCATCCCCTATGAGGTGGAGCGCGAGGGGCGTCGGATCACTGTCGACAGCATTCACCCATTTCCGCCGGTTCTCGATCAATTGCAGCCGAAATCTGCTGCAATGGATGTGGATATGAAGGTCGGGGACCTGATCCTCGCCGTCGATGGTGAACCGGTTTACGCGCTGACACAGGTGCAGGAAGCTGCCCAGGCGGGCGAGGGGCGTCCGATGGTACTCGAGGTCTGGCGCGACGGCGCGACCTACGAGGTAGCCCTGGCGCCGCGCCAGCGCGATCTTCCCACGGCAGACGGGTTTGATACACGCTGGTTGATCGGCTTTTCCGGTGGAGCATTCTTCGAGCCGCCGAAAGAGACACTCGGCGTTGTCGAAGCACTTATGGGCGGTGTCCAGCAGACGTGGTTCGTTGTGCGCTCCAGCCTATCAGGGCTTTATCACATGATCACCGGCGCGATCAGCTCGTGCAATATCCAAGGGCCTATTGGCATAGCCCAGACCTCTGGCGATATGGCCTCGCAGGGGCTCCAGGAATTCATCTGGTTCATCGCGGTTCTGTCGACAGCGGTCGGATTGCTTAACCTGTTCCCGATCCCGGTTCTGGATGGAGGACATCTGGTCTTTCATGCTTACGAGGCGATTTCGGGTCGGCCGCCCAGCGACAAGGCCTTGCAGTACATGATGGCTGGCGGCCTAGCACTGCTCTTGTCGCTGATGGTTTTCGCCGTCTCCAATGACCTATTCTGCACCTAAATTTGCCCCAATTGCGCCACATTTGAATGGCACAAGTTTTGCATCGTTTCTCGGGCTGCTGCCCGGGAGCTCTTTTAGGGGTTTGAACCGATGCAGAACACAGGCGTAACATTTCAAGGGCTTAAGCTCTTGTTCGATCTGAACTGGGACCGGATTCTTTGGCCGGCCTCGATCGCAGTCGCGCTCTACGTGGGCGGGTATTTTTCCGGCCTTTAAGCGCAGGGTCGGAGGCGAGGCCCCGAGCAGCGATCCAACAGCAGCGCGCATTCATGCATGACAGCATCTGACGCGAGGGCCACAGAGCCCTCTTTTCGCGTTTCTTCGTTTTGACAACCTATGCGAGTCGGTCTACTCAAGAGCACCGTTTACAGTGTCAGAGCGAGACCGTTTTTCATGTCATTTTCAAATGCGGCGTCCCGCCTGTCTGCCTTGGAACTCTTCTTCTGTCGCGCAATTTTCGTCTGTGCACTGGCTTTGCTTGCCGGCCTGGCAATTCCGGGATCGGGCGCACATGCGCAATCCTACACGGTCAACGCGATAGAGATTGAAGGTAACCAGAGGATCGAAGACGGGACTGTTCTGAGCTACCTCGGCGTAGAACGCGGTACCACAATATCCGCTGCGGCACTCAACGACGCCTTTCAGCGCCTGCAGGGTTCCGGTCTGTTCTCGAAGGTTGAAATCGTTCCGGTGGGGTCTTCTCTGCTGGTGACCGTCGAGGAATATCCCACGATCAACCGGGTGAATATCGAGGGAAATAAGCGCCTGAAGGACGAAATCCTTTTGGGGTTGGTGCAGTCGCAATCGCGCCGGGTCTATAGCCCTGCTCGCGCCGAGGCTGACGCAGCCCTGATCACCGAGGCCTACACCCAGGCCGGGCGCATCGCGGCTACCGTGTCGCCGCGCATCATTCCGCGCTCAAACAACCGCGTCGATCTGGTCTTCGAGGTCGCAGAAGGGGCTGTGACGGAGATCGAACGGATCAGTTTCATTGGCAACCGGGCCTATTCGGACCGGCGCCTGCGCCGCGTTCTGGGCAGCAAGCAGGCCGGCTTCCTGCGCAGTATCATCGGTAGCGATACCTTCGTAGCCGACCGGATCTCTTTTGACCGCCAATTGCTACAGGATTTCTACCAGTCACGCGGCTATGTCGACTTCCAGGTTCTGTCCGCGACACCAGAGCTGACCCGCACCCGGGATGCGTTCTTTATCACCTTCAACATCCGCGAAGGGCAGCAGTTCCGGTTTGGCGAGATCACCACGGTCAGCGATCTGACTGATATTGATCCCGATGAGTTCCAGGCCGTTTCAAAGATCAAGCCCGGCAAAGTCTACACGCCGAGCATGGTTGAGAACACGATTACACGGATGGAGCGCCTCGCCGCACAAAAGGGGCTCAACTTCATCCGGGTAGAGCCTCGGGTCATTCGCAATGACGCCGAAATCACGCTCGATATCGAGTTTCTTGTCACGCGCGGGCCACGGGTTTTTGTCGAGCGCATCGACATTGAGGGCAACGAGACAACGCTCGACCGGGTGATCCGGCGTCAGTTCAGAACAGTGGAAGGGGATCCCTTCAATCCGCGCGAAATTCGTGATGCTGCCGAACGCATCCGCGCGTTGGGGTATTTCTCGACTGCAGATGTGAACACCCGTGAGGGCAGCGCCCCGGACCAGATCATCGTGGAC
>JABDPP010000407.1 GCA_013042765.1 Litoreibacter sp. | reverse complement strand
GTCCGCACGCGGCCAATTACCTCGGCCAGAA
This sequence comes from Litoreibacter sp., assembly GCA_013042765.1. Classification (GTDB taxonomy): domain Bacteria; phylum Pseudomonadota; class Alphaproteobacteria; order Rhodobacterales; family Rhodobacteraceae; genus Litoreibacter. The sequence continues at coordinate 19,250 of JABDPP010000407.1, read as the reverse complement.
CCATACCATCGACAAGGCCATGTGGATGATTTGCCACAACGATCACTGGGCCTGTTTTCGGAATGCGGTTGAGTTGATGAGCTGGGGTCTTGAGCTCGATGCCCATAGCCACCAGAGCATCTTCCCAAAAACCCTGACCGAAGCGCACGCCATTCTTCTCGAACCGTCGGATCAGGCGCAGCAAATGCAGCTTGGCTGTCATCCATTCCATTGCACGGATGATATTGGCCTTCCAAGGATTGGTGAACGTGTTGGCGTAGGAGAGGTTGCGCTTGTCGTAAGGAACGTATTCATCTGCCGTCTCGCCCTCTTTCGGCGGGAGATCCTTGGCACTTACGGCCCGGTCTGTCGCCGGTCGCTGCATCTCAGTAGTCCTCACCAAAGCGGTTTGCCACCAATGCCTCAAGCGCATCGGCAAGTTCGGTAGCCGCCTCCCCCTCGGTCACGACCTCGATATTCGTTCCGCGAGAGGCGGCGAGCATCAGCAATCCCATGATGCTATCTCCTGAAACGTCCATCCCATCCCTCGAAACCGTAGCCCGGGCATCGAACTCTTCCACAACTTCAACGAATTTGGCCGAAGCCCGGGCATGCAATCCCTTTTCGTTGACTATCTTAAATTCGCGTTTAGCCATCGCTGGTCAAACCATTAAAGCTATTGATGTACTTTCGGCCAGCCTTGAGGGCGGAGTCAACTGCGTCGGAGACGTCCATCCGCCGCGACTTTGCGAGCTTGATCAGCATGGGCAGGTTCGCACCGTAAATGATGTGACGATTCTCGGGCTGGCAGGCCCGCATTGACAGGTTGGAGGGCGACCCCCCAAACATATCCGTCACCACCACAACCCCGTCACCAGTATCCACCGCGTCGGCAGCTTCGCAAATCTCGTCCTGTTTGCGCTCCCTGTCGTGATTGTCCTCAATCATGATCGCGCGGATCCCGTCCTGCTTGCCCACGACGTGTTCCACGGCAGCCAGATACTCTCTGGCCAGCCCACCATGCGCAACGATAACGATCCCAATCACCCGTAAGGTATCCTGCTAATCTGCCCCGGCGCCGCTGGCGCGTCGTTCCAATTCCCGGTGCCTTATAGACACCCGCCATCCCTTGTTTGCAAGGGTCCGCGCCAGAATTTCCGCGACCGCTACGGAACGGTGCTGGCCACCGGTACAGCCCAACCCGAAACTAAGATGCGACTTGCCTTCATTCTTGAATGCCGGCAGCAGAAATTCGGACATGTCCGAGAGCTTGGACAGGAACGGCGCAAATTTCTCATCCTGCTCGATATAGGCCTCAACCTTCGGATCGCGCCCATCGAGAGCACGCAACTCTCTGTCCCAATGAGGATTTCTCAGAAACCTACAGTCAAACACCATGTCGACACCGCGCGGCAAACCGCGCTTGTAGGAAAATGACTGAACCGAAACCGCAAGTGCGCCCGCGTCAGACGGCGCAAACAAGCTTTCTACTTCGGCGCGGAGGTCATGCGGTGTCATTTCCGAGGTATCGATCAGGAATTCCGCGCGCACCTTCAGTGGCGCGAGCAAATCAAACTCCCGGCGTATCCCGTCCTGAGGCGCATCGTCCGGAGCCAGAGGGTGCCTGCGCCGGGTCTCCGAAAACCGCCGGAGCAGGGTATCTGCGCGGGCATCGAGATAAAGAACGCTGCTTTCGACCTCACTGTTCGCGTTCAGTTTGTCGACAAGTCCAATCATTGCGGTGGTGTCGAAATCGCGATTACGCGGGTCGACCCCGAGCGCAAGGGGCCGCGCCATCGGCGGGCCGGACAAAAGGCGTGGGATCAGGGACAGGGGCAGGTTGTCGATCGCCTCAAACCCCAAATCTTCAAGCGCGTGAATGGCCGTAGAACGCCCAGCCCCGGATGGGCCGGTCACAAAAACGACTCTTGGCTGTTCGCTCGGCAATTTCTGCTCCTTCGGTTCAGGTCACGCCATCAACCCGTGCTTTAGATAGTGAAGAATTGCGTAAGGAAAATGGGGGCCGTCGATCCGTTTGAATTTTCGGAACCTCAGGTCGAAAAAGTCGCAGTGATGTGGGGGCGGTATCCTCCCCGTCTCGGGCTCGGTCAGGTCGACCACCAGCGACAGGATTGTTTTGGGCGCCATCGCCGTGTGGAGGAGTCCGATTCCGCGGACTTCGATCGCGGATGGCAGGGTGTCGGGCTTCTGGATCCAGACCTCATCTTCAACACGGCTTAATATGCAGTAATCATCCGCAATCAGCTCTGCGCCAAGCCCCATCAGGTTCAGCGCCAGCGTCGATTTCCCGTCGCCAGACGACCCAGCTATCAGAACTCCGTGATTTGCGAAACGAACGGCCGAGGCATGCAGGGTCAGCAGGTGCTCACCTGCCTCTGACGACGTATCGCCCCCCGGGCCCGTCAGGTTGGCAGACCCACGACGAACCGCGCTCCCAGCGGCTCCGAGGTGATATCGGCATCTGTCGGCCGGATATTTTCAGCCCAGATGACACCGCCATGCGCCTCGATGATCTGCTTGGAAATAGCCAGCCCGAGACCCGAATGATTGCCGAACTGGTTTTCAGGGCGTTCGGAGTAGAACCGTTTGAAGACTTTTGAGAGAGCCTGTTCCGGGATGCCCGGCCCGGTGTCTTCCACGACCACGAGGACCCGGTTATCCCTGCGGCGTGCCCAGATCCGCACCGCATCTCCATCCTCGCAAAAGGACGTCGCGTTGGTGATCAGGTTGACGAAAACCTGTGCCAAACGCGCTTCGAGACCATGGATCATGATCGGCTCGCTCGGGATATCTTTAATGAACTCAACGCCGCGTTCGGCCGCTTCCTGCCCAAGATACTCGGTCAGGTTGTTGATCATCTTCATCAGGTCGAAGGCTTCTTCATCCTCTTTGACTAGCTCGCTGTCCAGACGCGATGCGTTCGAGATGTCACTGACAAGCCGGTCAAGACGCCGAACATCATGCTCGATCACATCAAGCAGTCGGCCCCGTTGATCATCGTTTTTCGCCACATGCATCGTCCCGACGGCCGAGCGCAGGGAGGCAAGAGGGTTCTTGATCTCATGTGCAACGTCGGCGGCGAATTGTTCATTCGCATCAATCCGTTCATAGAGTGCGGCGACCATGCCCCTCATCGCCCCTGAAAGACGCCCGATCTCGTCAGGGCGGGCCGTCAGGTCAGGGATTTTCACGCGGCTCGGCGCCACCTTACGGGCATTCTTGTCACGCCCGATTTCGGCCGCGGCCGCAAGGTCGGAGAGCGGATTGGCAATCGTGCTGGCCAGGACCAGAGACAACCCGATGGACACAAGAATCGCGATCACGAACATCTGGAGAACCTGTTCCCGCTCAATCCGGACAAGCTGGTCAATCTCTCCAGATACGGTGGTCAGGGCGATCGCGCCGATGCCCGTACCATTCTGTGTGATCGGGGCCGCTACTGAAAACAGGCTATCGCCAGCCTCATTGCGGCCATTGCGGCCAAGGGTTTCTCCGGCCAATGCGCGCGGCAGAAGAAAGCGTGCTTCGTCTTGCCCGGTGATACCCGCAACCAGATCCTGCTCCGGCCCAAGCGCATCCGAGACCGTGGACCAGACATCGTTCAGAAAATTCGTGATGAAGGTGCTGGTGCCGGCAGGGTCCGCATCTTCGGCACTCTTGGGGAATGCAATTTTGGCGCTGGCGATCAGGCGCTCGGACTTGTCAAAAACGAAAACCTCGGTCCCCGGCTCCAGCTTCAGATCCGCCATCGTCTGCGCAGCGTTGGAGAGATCAACAAGCGTCCCACCCGCACCATCCGGATCTTCGATTGTGCGCGCCTCGAAAATCTTTGCGATCAGCTGAACCTCGTTGACCAGCTGAGCCTCACGCTGAGCAACCAACGTGTCCCGAAACGGGTTAATAAACAAAACACCGGTCACCAGCACGATCAGTGCCAGCATGTTGAAGGTGATGATCTTGCGGGCCAGAGGCGAACGATTGAGCGAAATCAGGTTTCGCTGGGCGCGCTTGTTCTTGAGTTCGGTCTCGACGGCCTCTTCGAGTTCCGTCCAGTCCTCACCCATCACCAGATCGGCATTCCGGACGCTCCGGCTGCCAACCACCGATAGTTTTGAAGCAATCGACATGACTACTCTTCGTTGTATCTGTAGCCTATTCCGTACAACGTTTCGATCGCGTTGAATTCCTCATCGGCCGTCCGCATCTTCTTGCGCAGACGCTTAATGTGGCTGTCGATCGTCCGGTCGTCCACATAGACCTGGTCGTCATACGCAACATCCATCAATTGATCGCGGCTCTTAACGAAACCGGGACGTTGCGCCAGTGCCTGAAGCAGCAGGAACTCTGTCACCGTGAGCGACACGTCATTTCCCTTCCAGACCACCGTGTGGCGCAGCGGGTCCATAGTCAGCTCGCCACGCACCATAACCTGGCTCGTTTCCGGCTCGCCGGCATCGTCCTTCTCAATCGCCTCTTTGCGCCGCAGCAAGGCGCGGATCCGCTCAACCAGAAGGCGCTGCGAGAACGGCTTGCGCACGTAATCGTCCGCCCCCATTCGAAGGCCCAGCACCTCGTCAATCTCGTCATCTTTAGAGGTCAGGAAGATAACCGGCATATCTGTCTTCTGCCGCAGGCGCTGCAGCAGATCCATGCCGTCCATCCTGGGCATCTTGATATCCAGAACCGCCATGTCGGGCAGTTTTCGGTTGAACGCATCAAGCGCCGATTGGCCGTCATTGTAGGTCTCAACATCGAAACCCTCCGCCTCAAGCGTCATCTGAACCGAGGTGAGAATGTTCCTGTCGTCGTCCACCAGTGCAATTTTCGACATCGTGGATCCCTTTATCTGCTCTGTTTTTATCTTTTCACATAATCTCGGCTTTTGAGCTCCCAGAATCAATGAATTTGTTCCGAATCGGGCGGCGGCATGGTCTATTTCGCCGTTTCCGTCCTAATGTTTGACTAATTTGCCGCAGTTCTTGGTGAATGATAACGCTAACGAGGGGCCTTCTCCGGTTCCATCAGAGGCGATCGATACTGTATACGTAAACGACCTGTTCCTCATGAACAGTGTGCTCGTCACGCAAGTGACCGCGGCACAGAAAAAAGACACAGTCTCGTCGCAACCGGAGAACGAAAGATGATTAAAGGGCGCGTGAATCCCTCGCATACGTTGGAAGATCAAGGCATCACCGAGCTGGGAAACGTTTTCTATAACTATCTCGAGCCTTCCATCATCGAAGAAGCGCTCAAGCGCGGCGAAGGTCATCTGGGGCAAGGCGGCGCCTTCCTTTGCGAGACCGGGGAATTCACCGGCCGCTCCCCCAAGGACAAGTTCACCGTGCGCACCGCGACAACCGAAGACTCGATCTGGTGGGAGAACACCAACGAGATGTCGCCGGAGCATTTCGAGGTACTCAAGGCCGACATGCTCGAGCACATGAAAGGACGCGACTACTTCGTTCAGGATATGTTTTGCGGCGCCGATGCAGCACACCGTCTGGACGTGCGCCTGTGCACGGAACTGGCTTGGCACAATCTGTTCATCCGGCACATGTTCCGGTGTCCCGAGCGTGGCGAACTGGACAGTTTCACACCAGAGTTCACCGTCATCAACTGCCCCAGCTTCAAAGCCGATCCCGAGCGTCATGGCTGCCGTTCCGAGACGGTGATCGCGGCGAATCTCGACGCCAAGCTGATCCTGATCGGGAACACCCAATACGCGGGTGAGAACAAGAAGGGCATCTTTGGCCTGATGAACTACCTGCTGCCGGAAAAGGGCGTGATGCCCATGCACGGCTCGGCCAACCATGCCGCTGGCAACGCGGTCGACTCGGCAGTGTTCTTCGGCTTGTCCGGAACTGGTAAGACAACGCTGTCCGCCGATCCGGATCGTACCCTGCTCGGCGACGACGAACATGGCTGGTCCGACCGCGGTATCTTCAATTTCGAGGGCGGCTGCTATGCCAAGACGATCAGCCTGAGCCCCGAAGCCGAACCCGAAATCTACGCCACGACCAGCATGTTCGGTACCGTGATCGAGAACATGGTCTACGACGAAGAGACCCTTGATCTGGATTTCGAAGATGACAGCCTGACGGCGAACATGCGTTGCGCTTACCCGCTGGATTACATCCCGAACGCGTCCAAGAGTGGTCTGGCCGGACATCCCAAAAACATCATCATGCTTACCTGTGACGCCTTCGGCGTTCTGCCTCCGATCGCACGACTGACACCGGCACAGGCCATGTATCACTTCCTGTCAGGTTTCACCGCGAAAGTCGCCGGAACTGAGCGTGGCGTGACGGAGTCCCAGCCGACCTTCTCAACCTGTTTCGGTGCACCGTTCATGCCGCGCCGCCCCGAGGTCTACGGCAACCTGCTGCGTGAGAAGATCGCCCAATACGGCTCGACCTGCTGGCTTGTGAACACCGGCTGGACAGGCGGTGCATACGGTACCGGGTCGCGGATGCCAATCAAGGCTACACGGGCGCTTCTGACGGCAGCGCTCGATGGGTCCCTTAACAACGTTGAATTCCGTAAGGATCCGAATTTCGGCTTCGAGGTTCCGACCGAATGCAACGGTGTCGCCAGCATCCTGCTCGATCCGCGCCGCACTTGGGACGAAGCCACCGCCTACGACGCGCAGGCAGCCAAGCTGGTGGAGATGTTCTCCGACAACTTTGAGCAATACCTGCCCTACATCGACGAAGACGTTAAGGCCGCTGCAATCGGATAGATAACAGAATTATCAGTGGAAAACGCCTCGGCTCTGCCGGGGCGTTTTTCGTTTCTTAAGGACGCTAACCCAACAACCCGCGTCGCACGAGGTTGACCCCTGCAATCAGGACGACAAGCAGTGTCACCTTCCGGAAGGTCGCCTGATCAACGCGATCCTGTATTTTGAAACCGAGCCAGGTTCCGATCACGGCAGGCACAACCAGCGCGATAGAAAGCGGTAATGTCTCCGTTCGGATGACGCCAGATTTCACATGCGCAATCACCAACAGAACCGCACCCAAACCATAGACCACGCCCTGCGCGCGCATCTGCTCTTCCTTGGGCGTGTTGATGGCCGTCAGGTAAGCAACCGTCGGCGGCCCCCAGACCCCGGACAGCCCACCAGAGATGCCTGCCACAATGGCGACGATTGTCTCCGCCCAGCGGTTGCTTTTATCAAAGTGCGGCCGCCAGCCCAGCACCTGAACACCGGCAAAGAGCGTGATGGGAATGCCGATCCCCAGCAAGAGCATGTCGGGAGGAAGGATCTTCACCAGCTGCGCGGAACTCAGCAAGACGACAGCTCCGACAAGCAGGAAGATGCGAAACCGCTTTATCGCGCTCCATGCCGCGGAAAATCCCTGACGCAAGGCCTGCATCGTGTTGGTCACCAGCGTGGGCATAATCAGACCTGCCAGCGCGATCTCTGGTGGCAGGAAAAGCGTCAGGCCCGAAATCAGGATCATCGGCATTGCAAAGCCAACAATGCCCTTCACAACCCCGGCCAACAGTGCGATGGCAAAGGCGTAGCTCACCGCGTAAAGCCCCAGATCTGAAATCAGATACTCCATGTTATGGCGTCATACTCCTCCCGGGCTGAAGTTGCACCCGGCAAATTTGAGCGACATTTTAATTCAAAATGATTTCTGATTGTGAATTATTGTTGCGCTGCACCTGCAAACAACATATCCGTAGAAAAGCTGATATAAAGGATTCATGTCATGGCTCACGATGGACAGGATATGCCACTGGAAACCGCACCTGATGCCCGTCTCCCCGACTTGCTGTCTCTGACAGGAAATGCGCTGGAGCCAGTAGGCGGGCTTCTTGCGCGAGCCAAGGACATCTTGCGGACCACCGTGACGAAAGACGGCCGTATTTCCAGTAGGTTAATCGAGGAAAACCAGTCCGCCGCCCACGGGTTGGCCTGGCTGGCAACCTATGCTCAATCCCTAGTTCAGATGCAGGCTTGGGCAGAAAAACTCTACGCGGAAGGGAAGTTTGGAGAGCTCGAGCAACTGATTCACCAAATCGCCTTTGCCGAGTATCTCGGACAGATCCGTGGCGGTATTCCGATGTCTCAGGGTGAAATTCTGCGCCTGCAAGATATCGACCTCAGCGAGGACGATCAGCGTGCCCTGTTGGCCCCCGAGATCACGGCCTTGATGCAATCCGGCAATACCCAGACCGCACGGACCCGCCTTGTGGAACTGATGCAGGAACAGGCCGCAAATATTACCGTCGGCGCCAGCGGTCTGGATCAAGAGCTGGAGATGATCCGCGAGCAGTTCCGTCGGTTCAGCGTCGATCGCGTCGAACCGCACGCCCATGAGTGGCACCTCAAGGACGAGTTGATCCCAATGGAGCTCATCGAGGAACTGGCCGAGATGGGCGTCTTCGGCTTGACGATACCAGAGGAATACGGCGGCTTTGGCCTGTCCAAAGCGTCCATGGTCGTGGTCTCCGAAGAGCTTTCCCGCGGCTATATCGGCGTTGGCTCTCTGGGCACCCGGTCGGAGATCGCTGCCGAACTGATCCTGTGCGGCGGCACCGAGGAGCAAAAACAGAAATGGCTTCCGCAACTGGCCTCTTCGGAGACGCTGCCGACAGCGGTCTTTACCGAACCAAACACCGGCTCCGATCTCGGGGCGCTGCGCACCCGTGCCGTTCGGGAAGGTGACGACTACAAGGTTACAGGCAACAAGACCTGGATCACCCATGCCGCACGCACTCAGGTGATGACCCTGCTGGCGCGCACAGACCCCGACAGCACGGATTATCGTGGGCTGTCGATGTTCCTGGCCGAGAAAACACCGGGCACCGACGCAGCACCATTCCCGACCGACGGCATGACAGGCGGAGAAATCGAGGTTCTGGGCTACCGCGGGATGAAGGAGTACGAACTGGCCTTTGATAATTTTCACGTCAAAGGTGAGAACCTGCTGGGCGGCGTTGAAGGGCAAGGTTTCAAGCAGCTGATGCAGACCTTTGAATCCGCCCGTATCCAGACAGCCGCGCGTGCCATAGGCGTGGCTCAATCCGCGCTCGACGTAGCGATGCAATATGCGGTCGACCGCAAGCAGTTCGGCAAATCCCTGATCAACTTCCCCCGCGTCTCCGGAAAGCTCGCCATGATGGCCGTGGAGATCATGATCGCGCGGCAGCTAACCTATTTTTCGGCCACGCAGAAAGACAATGATCGCCGTTGCGACCTCGAAGCCGGGATGGCCAAATTGTTGGGTGCCCGCGTCGCATGGGCGGCTGCCGATAACGGGTTGCAGATCCACGGCGGCAACGGCTTCGCGCTGGAATATTCCATCAGTCGCATTCTTTGCGATGCGCGCATCCTCAACATCTTTGAAGGCGCGGCGGAGATTCAGGCGCAGGTCATCGCTCGGCGCTTACTGGACTGATCCGGCAGACCAGCCCCAGATCAGTCAGCTTTACGGGTCAGGATATCGACGAGACGCTGCCGTGCCGCCGGCAAAGGCTTGTCACCCAGTTCCGGTGCCAGCCACGTGTTCAGGAAATACCCCGTGAGTTTCAACCCGTCCGCAAGCCCTTCCGGATCGGTCGGCCCCTGCCCCATCAGACAGAGGGGTAGCGGGAGCAACTTGCCGGCCCATTCGCCGGCACCCTCGCGACTGACCGCGCGGCCAGACCGGGGCGACACATAGGCCAGATCATCGCGCGTTCCAGTTACCGCACAGCTTACCAGATCAAGCCCGAAGCCTAGGTCTTCCAGCAGGGCGAGTTCCCATTTGAGATAGACAAGCGGCCAGTCCTCTTCCACTCCCAGCCGGTCAAACAGATCAATCGACCGGACGTAAAGCTCCGGATGCGGGTCACGCTCCGCCATTGAAAAACTCAGAAGCCCGCAAATCGCGTTCAGCCCAGCCAAAGCCTTTCTGTCTCCCATGACCTGCGCTGCACGGGATTTGAGCGGTTCAACGCTGAAGCTTCCCAGATGGTCTTCAAGGCGCGCGCGCCATGTCACATCAAGCTGAGCCCCGGGTTGCAGGATCGGTGCAATCTTGCGGGAGGCACCACCGCGCACCACGCCCGCATGACGCCCATATTCGCGCGTAAAGACCTCGATGATGGCAGCACTTTCGCCGTGGCGGCGCACGGCCAGGAGCACTCCTTCGCCGCGCCACTCCATCAGCTTGCAAGCCCCGGCTCGTCCAGAAGATGGCGGCCAAGCTTGTCCTCAACCTCGATCACCCAGAGATCGGGATCAAACTCCCTTTGCCGCTGCAACGCCGCGTCCACCTCGCCCTCACCGCCTTGCGCCAAAACCACCCAGGAACGCTCCCCGGTCATCAGGTCGAAGGAACGCTGATAACAGGCCGCCCCACCATCAAGCGTATTCAATTTGATCAGGACAGCGCCCGCCGTCGCGTCCCCCTTCGCCGTGACGAACGCGGGAATATCGGACAGGCGCAGACGGGTTAGATAAGCCTGTACCCAGAATTCAGACGTCAGCCGCGTCATGTGTTCCCATCACGGAAATCCAGCCCCATCTGGGAATAGCGTTCGCTTTCCTCCAGCCAGTTCGGGCGCACCTTGACCTGAAGAAACAGATGCACCTTGCGGTCCAGGAATTCCATGAGTTCCTCGCGAGCGGCCTTACCGACAGCTTTGATCGTCTCGCCCTTGTTGCCTAGAACGATCCCCTTGTGCCCATCACGCACAACATAGATCACCTGTTCGATCCGCGCGGATCCATCGGACTTTTCCTCCCAGGTCTCGGTTTCAACCGTCATCTGATAAGGCAATTCCTGATGCAGGCGCAGCGTCAGCTTTTCGCGGGTGATTTCCGCTGCGATCATACGCAGGGGCAGATCAGCGATCTGGTCCTCCGGGTAGAGCCACGGCCCCTCGGGCACCTGTTCCGCTAACCAAGAGCGCATATGATCGACGCCATGACCCTTTTCGGCCGAGATCATGAAGGTCTCGGCGAACTCGAACCGGTCGTTCAATTCCTTCGCGAGTCCCAAGAGCACATCCGATTTGACGCGATCGATCTTGTTGATCGCCAACGCTACCTTTCCGCCGCCAACCCGTTCCGAAAGCCCGTCGAGAATTGCCGACACCCCATCGGTGATACCGCGATGCGCTTCGACCATCAGCACAACAACGTCCGCGTCGGACGCCCCGGTCCAGGCGGCCGCAACCATAGCCCGGTCCAGACGCCGGCGCGGTTTGAAGAGACCCGGCGTGTCGACAAAGACAAGCTGCGACTGTCCCTCCATCGCAACGCCACGAATACGCGCCCGGGTGGTTTGAACTTTGTGCGTCACGATGGATACCTTGGCCCCCACCATCCTGTTCAGAAGGGTCGATTTGCCTGCGTTAGGCTCTCCGATCAGGGCCACGAATCCGGCACGGGTGGGTTGCGTCATGTCTCTAGCCTCTCCAGCAGGGCCTTTGCCGCTGCTTGTTCCGCTTCGCGCTTCGAGCCTGCACTGGCCTCGGCGCTTTCGCCCGATTGAAGGCGGACGTCAATTGTAAATCGCGGTGCATGGTCCGGCCCATCCTTGCGGGTCACGGCGTAGACCGGAGGCGCCTCGCCCCGGCCCTGCACAAATTCCTGCAATGCCGTCTTTGCGTCACGCGCGTCAGCATCAACGTCCGCAATCCGGTCGCCCCAAAGACGCAAGATCAGATCTCGCGCGGCCTCGTAACCGCCATCCAGATAGACGGCAGCAATGACTGCTTCCATGGCGTCACCCAAGAGCGCTGCCTTGCGCCGCCCGCCGGAGACCATTTCCGACTTCCCGAGTTTGAGCACCACACCAAGTTCGATCTTGCCGGCCACCTCGGCGCATGTTTCCTTGCGGACAAGCGCGTTAAAGCGTGGGGCAAGCACCCCTTCCGCCGCGGCCTTGTCCTCTTGCAGCAGAGCTTCGGACACGGCCAAACCCAAAACCCGATCTCCAAGGAACTCCAACCGCTGGTTATCGGGCCGCGTTGGCGAAGAGATCGACGCGTGGGTGAGCGCACGCACCAGAAGCTCCGGCTTCGAAAACCGGTAGCCGATACGGTCCATGAAGGACTTCAATTCAGCAGACAGCTTCACCGCGCGCACCTCTGCTGCACACGTATTGATAGGATCGGGCGCAGCACGCGCACCGCTACTCCACGGCCTTGAAGAAACGATCGCTCCGCCACGTCCAGAAGAAGAGCATCCGCGCCCCGGCAGAGGAGAATACAATTCGATCGGCGCGGCCCAGCAGGTTCTCATAGGGCACGAAGCCGACACCACCCGCCGCCCGCGGGAACCGCGAGTCGATCGAGTTATCTCGATTGTCACCCATGAAGAAGAAATGACCTTCCGGCACCGTGAAAACGCGGGTGTCATCGGACATCAGACCGCTGCGAATGTTCAGGACTGAGTGCCCGTCACCGCCTTCGAGCATTTCGGTCTTCTTATCTTTGATACAATCTGAGCCGATGCCGGTGGCACCGTTTGCACAAGCCGGGAACCCACCAACGGAACCCTGCGTCTCATAAGTCTCGACGAAAACGCCGGCATCGATCTGCTTCTGCTCCTTTCCGTTCAGAAACAGCACACCCGCCTTCATCTGAACGCGGTCGCCGGGCAGGCCAATCAGGCGCTTGATGTAGTCCTGACCACTCACCGGATGACGGAACACAACCACATCGCCGCGCTCCGGAAGCGAGCCGAACAGGCGGCCGGAAATCGGGCAAAGCCCGAAGGGGCAGGAATACTGCGAATAGCCATAGGCCATCTTGTTCACGAAGAGGAAATCACCGACCAGCAACGTGTCCTTCATGGAGCCCGATGGAATCCAGAATGGCTGGAAAAACAGGGTCCGAAAGACACCGGCGATCAATAGCGCGTAGACAATCGTCTTGACCGTCTCCATGATGCCATCGGATTTTTCTGCTCTGCTCGCCATGAAAGGCCTCTTTCCTGAAATATGGGTGCTAAATGCGGACTGGGTGATCGGCTGTCAAGCCGAACCCGGCACCAGCGGTCGTGCCTCGATAACGACGAATGCCTGGGCCCACGGGTGATCATCGGTCAGGGTGACATGGATGATGGCCTCATGTCCTTCCGGCGTCATCTCCGCGAGGCGTTCGGCAGCCCAGCCGCTGACATGCATCACAGGTTGTCCAGTCCGCATATTGCTGACCGCCATATCCTTCCAGGCAATGCCCATGCGCAATCCCGTGCCCAAGGCCTTTGAACAGGCCTCCTTGGCGGCCCAGCGCTTGGCATAGGTCCCTGCGGTATCGGCGCGCCGTTCAGCCTTTCGTTGCTCCACATCCGTGAAGACGCGGTTGCGAAACCTGTCGCCGAAGCGATCGAGCGTGCCCTGGATGCGCTCGATATTCGCCAGATCTGTGCCAACGCCGAGGATCATTGCAGGCCTGAAGTGATGCCAGAGATCGCCCAGCCTCCAGACCAGAATACGTGCAGGAGCCCGATCACGCTCACGAGCGCGCCTCGTCCATCAGCCGCTGCATCTCGACGATCGCAGGCCCCAGACCGTTGAAGATTGCCTCGCCGATCAGGAAATGCCCGATATTTAGTTCCATGACCTCGGGGAATGACGCGATGGGCTGAACGGTGTCATAGGTCAACCCGTGACCCGCATGCACCTCGAGCCCAAGGGAATGCGCAAAACTCGACATCTCGCGCAGGCGCTCAAGCTCCACGTCACGCTTTTCGAAACGGCCCTCGGCATGCGCGTCACAATAGGCGCCCGTATGCAACTCGACGACCGCAGCATTGATCCGGGCCGCCGCCTCGATCTGGGCAGGGTCGGCAGCAATGAAGATGGAAATCCGGCAGCCCGCATCGGCCAGCGGCGCAATGTAACGGGCCAGTTTGTCTTCCTCGCGCGCAACTTCCAAACCGCCTTCGGTGGTCCGTTCTTCACGTCTTTCCGGGACAAGACAGACCGCATGCGGCTTGTGGCGTAGCGCAATAGCCTGCATTTCCTCCGTTGCAGCCATCTCGAAATTCAAGGGAACACTTAGTTCCGCGACCAGAGCCTTGATGTCAGCGTCCACCATATGGCGTCGGTCCTCACGCAAATGAGCCGTAATTCCGTCGGCACCAAACTGTTCGGCAAGTTTCGCCGCGCGCACTGGATCCGGAACCGCGCCGCCACGCGCATTACGCACAGTCGCAACATGATCAATGTTCACACCAAGGCGGAGTTTTCCAGGATTAACCATTACTGTTCCTTTGTCTCAGACGCTTGCCACTTGAGAGCGCAAGAGGTTTAAACCTCTTCCCGGCCAATCTGATCTTTGGCCTTCTTGGCCAGTTTCATATTCTGCTTGGCCCTCAACTCGGCCAGCTTCGCCTTAATCCGCCCGCGGCGACGATTCTGGTACACCGTGATGAGAGGCAGGCTGAGATAGTAGCAGGCGATCGCCGAAATCATGCCGGGGATAAGCCCACCTACAAGATAGGGAATGAAAATCTCATCGTAGAACCCAGCCAACCGCGTCCAGTCTGCTTCCGCTTTCGTGAAAGCCGCCATGAAGTTATCGCGCAGGTCACGGCCGGCCCCGGCGAACCGCTGGCCGATATTCATATCGTCCTGAAATTCCGTTCCCAGAATGAAGTGACCGGTTTTCAGACAGACGATCCCAATCGGGACATAGGTCAGCGGATTCCCGAAAAAAGTCCCCATCAGGGCAGCAATAATGTTGCCGTTGAACAAGCGCGCGAGCACAGCCGCGATAACGAAATGAATCCCATAAAACGGGGTAAATGTCGTGAAGACACCAACAAAGATCCCGCGCGAAATTCGGCGCGGACTGTCTGGCAAGCGGCGAACCCGATGGCTGACATAGTTGAACGCCCGTCCCCAGCCCCCTTGGGGCCAGATCAGATGCCATGCCCAGCGGGCCCATGACTTCGGTGTTCGGCGTTTGAAGATCAAGTTTCGATCCTATGTCCTGCCGGCGGTCGCTCCGCGCCAGCTTCTATGGTTTACGGCCCAGATCCCTGTGCCGGTCAAGCGACGCGACATCGCTATCAGCCTCGATCGCCGTCATAACGGCATGGAGATGTTCGGCGTCGCGCACATCCACGTCGATCAAAATACGAAAGTAGTCCGGTTTTCGATCAATAAAATGTAAATCTGAGATATTGGCCTTCTGCTCCCCGATCAACGTACAAATGCGGCCAAGGACCCCAAAAGCGTTCCCAATCGTGATGTTCAGCGTGACCGCATTGTTGGCAGCGTGACGGCCCACATGCCAGTGCAGGTCGACCCAGCGATCCGGCTCATCTTCAAGTTCAGCCAAAGCATCACAGGCAATCGCATGCACAAATACACCGGAGCCGCGATGTTTGATGCCAACGATGCGTTCGCCCGGCACCGGTTGGCAGCACAGCGCCCGGGTGACATCCACGCCCTTGGGCAGGCCCACCACCGAGCGCTCGGAGGCCACATCAACGTCCGCCTGCTTGTCGCCTAACTCCGGGTAAATTGCCATCACGACATCGCGCGCAGACAACTCAGTGGAGCCAACAAATTCCAGCAGCTGTGAAACGCCGTCGAGGTTCAGCTTCTTGGCCGCGGTTCCCAGTGCCTTGTCGGTCGCCTTCTTACCAATATGCTCGAACGCCACCCGTGTTAGTTCACGGCCCAGCGTTATGAACCTGTCACGGTGCTCTTCGCGCAGCGATCTTCGGATCGCGGATTTCGCGCGCCCCGTGACCGCGATATCCATCCATGACATTTGCGGTCGCTGCCCTTCGGCAGTGATGATGTCGACTGACTGGCCATTGCGCAAACGTGTCCAGAGCGGAACCCGAAGCCCATCGACCTTTGCCCCAACACACGAATGCCCGATCCTCGTGTGGATCGCGAAGGCGAAATCAAGGGGCGTCGCACCGCGGGGAAGCTTGACGACTTCCCCTTTTGGCGTGAAGCAAAACACCTGGTCGGAATACATTTCGAGTTTCACATGTTCGAGAAACTCGTCGTGATCATCGCTCTGATCGTAACGCTCGGTCAGGCTTGAGATCCATGTGGTCGGGTCAACGGCAAACGGGTTCTCCACCCGCTCCCCGTCACGGTAGGACCAGTGTGCAGCAACGCCAGCCTCAGCCACCTCGTGCATCTGACGGGTGCGAATCTGAACCTCAACCCTCTTGCCGTCGCGGCCCGAAACGGTTGTATGGAGTGATCGGTAGCCGTTGGATTTGGGCTGGCTGATATAATCCTTGAAACGGCCGGGCACCGATTTCCAGCGCCGGTGGATCGCGCCAAGCGTCAGGTAGCAGTCCTCTTCGGAATTCACGATAACCCGGAACCCGTAGATATCGGACATTCGTGAGAAGCCCAGCTTCTTATCCTGCATCTTGCGCCAGATCGAATAGGGCTTTTTTGCCCGCCCGAAAACATCTGCAACCACGTTCGCCCGACCCAGAACCGCCCGGATGTCGTCGGTAATGGCGGGAACAAGGTTTCCTGTCTCCTTTTGCAGCGTGATAAAACGCCGAATTATTGACGCCCGGGCATCAGGATTGAGCACGCGGAAGGCAAGGTCTTCGAGTTCCTCCCGCATCCAGTGCATACCCATGCGCCCGGCCAGCGGTGCATAGATATCCATCGTCTCTCGGGATTTCTGGATCTGCTTTTCCAGCCGCATATGTTTGATCGTGCGCATATTGTGCAAACGGTCTGCAAGCTTAACCAGAATGACCCGCAGATCCTTCGACATGGCCATGAACAGCTTGCGGAAATTCTCAGCCTGCTTTGCCTCGCTGGACGAGAGCTGCAAATTGGTCAGCTTTGTTACGCCGTCCACAAGGTCCGCGATCTCGTGGCCGAAACGCTTCTCAATCTCGGAGAATGTGGATTTTGTGTCCTCGATCGTGTCGTGCAGCAGTGCCGTCACGATCGTCGCATCATCGAGCCGTTGTTCGGTCAGAAGGGCTGCAACCTCGACCGGATGGGAGAAATAAGGCTCACCGGACTGGCGTTCCTGCCCCTCATGCATCTGCAAGCCATAGGCATAGGCAGAGCGAATCAGCGCCTTGTTCGTGTTCGGGTTATAGGTGCTGACCAGCTCGATAAGGTCTTCGACGTCAATCATGGCCAGAAACCAGTCCTAACGGTCAGCAGCATCGCTCGGCCTTATTTCGGCTCTTGAGCTTCCATAAGCGCGCGGAGCAACTTCTCTTCCGACATATCATCGGTGGCAGGTTTGTCCTGCTCGACCCCCATCAGAAGCGCCATAGCGTCTTCTTCGGGCTCATCAACCTCGATCTGGGTCTGATTGCTCTCGATCATCCGCTCGCGCAGATCGTCGGCGGTTTGTGTCTCTTCCGCGATCTCACGCAGAGAAACGACCGGGTTCTTGTCGTTGTCACGATCGACAGTAATCGAAGCGCCAGAGGAGATCTCACGCGCCCGATGCGACGCAAGCATCACCAACTCGAACCGATTGGGGACTTTGTCAACGCAGTCTTCTACCGTCACGCGGGCCATGCTCTACTCCGGTCATCTAAGGAATGGTCAAGCCTGTGACTTATGCCTTCAAACAGCCATTGACAACCACAAAACAGGCCTGAGAGCTCAAGAAAGCTTCGAAATCGATGATTTTTCGGTTTCTGGGAGGGCGTCAAGCATCTCCTGCACGGTTTTGCCGAGAACGGGGTGACGCCAATCCGCGGCAATCTCACAGAGCGGAACCAGCACGAAAGAGCGATCCTGAAGCCGCGGATGCGGCACGATAAGCTCTTCTGGTGCCTCCTCTTTCTGGCGTTCGAACGGCAGATCGTGCCATTTCCGGAACTCCAGTACATCAGGCAGGACCAGGTCGTCATAGGCGATCAGATCGAGGTCAAGCGTCCGGGCGGCCCAGCGCTCCCGGCGCACCCGGCCAAATTGCGCTTCAACGGCATTGAAACGCCTCAGCAAGTCCTTCGGCGAAAGACGGGTTTTCAGGATCGCAGCGGCGTTGACAAAGTCTGGCCCGCTGCCTGCCGGAAAGGCGGGTGTGGCATAGAATGAGCTCGCCGCAACCAGCTCACAGCTATCGTCTTCCAGCGCCTCAAGTGCCTGTGACAACTTGGTTTCAAGGTCACTTCCAGGACTGGGAACATTCGTCCCTAGTGCGAAATACGCAAATCTCAAGGGCTCGCCTCTAGGATTTTGTTGCAGCAAGGACTTTTTTCCTTATGGTGTTTCGGTGGTCTCGCCGGAAAACATCCACTCACACTCACGGACAAAAGACAACGGCGGGCCCTACATCGGAAGGACTAATGATGTTTTATAAAGACGAACGGTTAGCGCTGTTCATTGACGGCTCCAATTTGTATGCGGCCGCCAAGTCTTTGGGGTTTGATATTGATTACAAACTTCTGAGGCACGAATTCATGCGGCGGGGAAAAATGCTGCGTGCGTTCTACTATACTGCACTTCTCGAAAACGACGACTACTCGCCAATCAGACCACTCGTTGATTGGCTTCACTACAACGGGTTCACCATGGTCACAAAACCGGCCAAGGAATACACGGATCGTGAAGGTCGTCGCAAAGTCAAAGGCAATATGGATATTGAATTGACCGTCGACGCGTTGGAAACGGCGCCCTTTGTCGACCACATCGTGCTGTTTTCAGGCGATGGCGACTTCCGACCGCTGATCGAGTCGATCCAGCGCAAGGGGGTCCGGGTCTCGGTGGTTTCCACGATTCGCTCCAACCCGCCGATGATGTCCGACGAGTTGCGACGTCAGGCAGACAACTTCATCGAACTTGATGAGTTGCGTGACGTGATCGGTCGCCCGCCGCGTGATCCCGAACCGGGTCACACGCAAATGACTGAGAAAGCATAATCAGTCAGAGACTTGCCGGGGCTTTCACCCGAGTAGTCTTTGTTTAGATCACCCGTCAGGCTCCGGCCTGACGGGGTTAGATCGTGTGCCATATCACATTGGCACAGCGGCTTGTGCAGCCCCCTGCGCCGGCCCCGACAGTTCGTGACCCGCTTTCCTGAATTTGGTCCGCTTCCCTCCCCGCAATCGCCACAGTTTCCTGCTTGACTGTTGCCAAAGATTTCGAGGTGAAGATATGCGAACATGGCTCCTGTCCTGCTTGGTCCTGCTGAGCGCTGCCTCCGCTTGGGGCGGGGAGAAACGCGCTCTCAGGCAGCTCGACACCCGCGACGCGGCCGAGGCGTGGAACGCGGTCGGTCGGCTCAACATCGCCGGCAAAGGGTATTGCACCGGCGCACTGATCAGCGAC
>JABDPP010000404.1 GCA_013042765.1 Litoreibacter sp. | reverse complement strand
CCGGGTGCGGGACCAACCGAATGAATTTCCCAAGCCGGAAGATCCCCGCCGCGATCTGGATCAGGCCCATCAGGACTACCGTTGCAAAGAGATATTCAACCCCGTGCACCGCAACGAGGCTGACCATCACCACAGCCAGCGCGCCCGTCGCGCCCGAGATCATCCCAGGACGACCGCCGATCAGGGCCGTGATCAGGCCAACGATGAATGCGGCGTAAAGGCCGACGAGCGGATGCACCCCTGCCACGAAGGCAAACGCAACGGCTTCTGGAACGAGGGCGAGCGCCACGGTCAGCCCCGACAGGATCTCGATCCGCCAGCGAGTGGCGTCCATCTTCTGTCCGGGGCCGCGGTTCAGTTCCGACAGGAACGAGTTTTTGGCGAGGGCCGCCATGAGAACGCGTGTCACGCTGCTGGCCTCTTCTTTTCGTCTGAATTATTGTGATTGGCCGCCAGATAACACGTTCACCGTGAATTGCACGGTATTCTTGTGTATACCAGCCATGCATTTGCGGCAGAGCTGCGCGAACGCGGCATTTCCTTTGCGTTCACCTTCGGCCAATATGCCGCCCAAACAGGCAAGCGGAGCAGCAGATGTCAGAAACGGTTTTGGGCGTGATCGGTGGATCGGGTGTCTATGATATTGACGGTCTCGACAGGGCCCAGTGGCGCCAAGTGGGGACGCCCTGGGGCGCGCCCTCTGACGAAATCCTGACCGGGGAACTGGAGGGGATGAAAATGGCCTTCCTGCCGCGTCATGCCCGGGGACACAGTCTGAGCCCCTCGACGGTTCCCTACCGGGCCAACATCGACGCGCTGAAACGGCTCGGGGTAACGGATGTGATTTCCGTCTCCGCCTGCGGGTCATTTCGCGAAGAGATGGCGCCGGGGGATTTCGTCATCGTCGACCAGTTCATCGATCGGACCTTCGCCCGGGAGAAAAGCTTTTTCGGCACGGGCTGTGTGGCCCATGTCAGCGTCGCGCACCCAACCTGCGGACGCCTTGGTGCGGCCTGCCTCAGCGCGGCGCAGGCGGCCGGCGTCTCAGCTCATGACGGCGGGACCTACCTAGCTATGGAGGGACCGCAGTTCTCCACGCTGGCTGAGTCCAAGATATATCGCGAGAGCTGGAACGCGGACGTCATCGGCATGACCAACATGCCGGAGGCGAAACTCGCCCGCGAGGCAGAGCTCTGCTATGTCTCCGTGGCCATGGTCACCGATTACGACAGCTGGCATCCCGAACATGGCGAGGTTGATGTCAGCCAGATCATCGCGACGCTGATGGGCAATGCCAACAAGGCGCGCGATATGATCCGTCGGCTTCCCACGCTACTGAGCGGTGCGCGCGCGCCCTGTTCGCATGGCTGCGACACGGCATTGGACTTTGCAATCCTGACCCGGCCCGACAATCGCGACCCGGCGCTGGTGGCCAAGCTGGACGCGGTGGCGGGACGGGTGCTTTAAACTGGTGTGAGAGCCTCCGGCGGGGATATTTCTGGAGAAATGAGAAAAGCAGGAAATCTCCGGTAACGGGACGGATTGGAGAAGGAGAACCGATGCAGGTCAAAGATTATATCAGGACGATTCCTGATTTCCCTCATGAGGGGATCCAGTTTCGCGATGTGACTACGCTGTTTCTGGACGCGCGCGGCTTTCGGATGGCGGTTGATCAGTTGCTGCACCCTTATGCCGGGCTGCGGTTCGACAAGGTCGCCGGGCTTGAGGCGCGAGGTTTCATTCTCGGAGGCGCGATCGCGCATCAGCTGTCAGTGGGTTTCGTGCCCATTCGCAAGGCCGGCAAGCTGCCGGGCAAGACGATCCGCCAGGATTATGCACTTGAATATGGCCAAGCGACCATGGAGCTGCACGATGACAGCCTGTCGCCGGGGGAAAAAGTTCTGTTGGTGGATGATCTTCTGGCCACCGGGGGGACCGCGGAAGCCGGGATCAAATTGATCGAAAAGCTGGGGGCAGAGGTGATTAGCTGCGCCTTCATCATCGATCTTCCGGAGTTGAACGGCCGCAAGCGGCTGGAGGATCTGGGGATGAAGGTTCACGCGCTGTGTGAATTCGAGGGGGCCTAGACGCTCTGGAAAGGACTGCTGAGAAAATAGAAAGGGTCGCCTACAGCGAGACGACCCTTCCGAGATCTACGGAGGTGGGCCAAGTGGGCTGACCCGATCCTTCAGTGTGAATTAGGGGGCTGCCCCTATAAACGCACCTCCGAACCTTGCCTGACACCTCTCTCCAATATCACTCTAGACATGGACACCTCCTTTCTCTGGTTGCTGTTACCAAGGATGGTGCCACATCTTGTGCATAACACAAGATCTTTTTAGGTCACCGAGGGCGAAAGTTTCGCAACTATGATGCGGAACGGCACCAGGGCGATCAGCGCAATAGCAAGCTTGACGCCCCAATCGGCCACGGCCAGCGACGCCCAGAGCGGCACCGCGGCGCCGACACCGAGGAACGGAACCGCCTCCCAAGCCCATGAAATCTCGGCATCTGCGGCGGTTCCGAAGACGGCAATGCTTGCCGAGAACGCGATCGTGAAAAAGAGCGCCGTGTCAACGGCCGACCCGATCAGCGTTGATGTCAGCGGCGCTTTCCACCATTCCCCGCCCCGCAGGCGGTCAAAGATCGCCACGTCCAGCAACTGCGCGGTGAGAAACGCGATCGCCGAGCCTATGGCAACGCGGAGCGCGACAGCGGGACCAGAGACGCCGGGTGCGAATTCGATCATGATCTGGGACCCGATCAGCGAGCAAATGATGCCGACAACGAAGCCTGCGAACACGACCTTGCGGGCCGCAGAGGGGCCATAGACACGGTTCATTACGTCGGTGACGAGGAATGCGATCGGATACGTAAATGCGCCCCAGGTCAGCCAGTTTCCCAGCAGGAATTGGACAAGGATGTTTGAGGCAACGACAACAGCCGCCATGGCGGCGATGCCTGGTAGAATTCTGGTCATGTCTATTTTTCCGTTTTGACAAGGTTGCGGAGACTTGGATCCGGACCTGCCTAAGCAGCCCGAAGCGGCTCCTTTAGGCATTTCCGTTCTGCGACGCAAGGGCCCCGCAATGGCGCAGGGTGTCAGAGACCCGCAGCTACCATCGCATCTGCCAGGATCGGAACGGTGGTCGCGTTCAGGCCAGCCATGTTGATGCGGCTGTCGCCCACCATGTAGATGCCGTGGCTTTCGCGCATGGCTTCCACTTGTTCAGGGGTCGCACCAAGTCGCGAAAACATACCGCGATGCTCTGCCAGGAAGCCGAACCGGTCAGACCCGGTACGGGCGCGCAATTCCTCGGTCAGCGCCTCGCGCAAACTAAGAATGTTGGTGCGGATATCCTCAACCTCGGCCGTCCAGTCCTGCCGCAATGCGCCATCCTCGAGCACCATGGTAACAAGCCGTGCGCCATGATCGGGTGGGAAGGAATAGTTCTGCCGGTTCAGGAAGGCGAGCGTATCCTGGTTGAGCGCCAGCCGGCCACTCTCTTGGGCGACCGCCATCAGCAGGCCCGTCCGCTCCCGATAGATCCCGAAGTTCTTCGAGCAGCTAGCAGCGATCAACAGCTCGGGCTGCGTGCGCGCGAGATGGCGCACGCCGTACGCATCCTTTTCAAGCCCGTCACCAAAGCCCTGATAGGCGATGTCAACGAAGGGAACGAGCCCCTTCTTAAGCAACAAGTCTGCCACCTCATGCCACTGGCCCGGATTCAGGTTGGCCCCGGTCGGATTGTGGCAACAGCCGTGGAGAAGCACGACATCGCCCGGCTTGGCCTGTTCGAGGTCCGCCATCATGCCGTCCCAGTCGACGGCGCGCGTGGCGCTGTCGAAATACCGGTATTCGGCCATCGGCATGCCAAGGTATTTCACGATCGACAGATGATTGGGCCAGGTCGGTGCGCTGATCCAGAGCGTGGCCTCGGGCGAAGCCATGCCAATCAGTTCAAACCCTTGCCGGATTGCGCCCGTCCCGCCCGGCGTGGCAGCGCCTGCGACCTGATCCCCAGTCACCGCATCGCCCAGAACGAGATCCGTCATCGCCCCGCGAAATCCGGGATCTCCGGCAAGCGCGGTGTAGCTCTTGGTCTCCTGCTGGTTCCAGAGCCGATGTTCCGCCTCTTTCACCGCGCGCATGATCGGCGTCTTGCCGTCCGCGTCCTTGTAGACCCCGACCCCGAGGTCAATTTTCGATGTCCGGGGGTCCTCCCGAAACATCTGCATCAATTGCAGGATCTTGTCTGCCGGCTGAGGAACGAGGGTTTCAAACATCTGATTATCCTGTTTCTACGGCGAGTTGGTCGAACTGGCCCCATTCCGCCCAAGAGCCATCATAAAGCGAGTGATTGCGATTTCCGAGCCGCTCCAGCGCAAGGTTAATGATCGCGGCCGACACGCCCGACCCACAGGTGGTGATGACCGGTTTGGAAAGGTCGGCTCCCGACGCCTCAAAGGCGGCGCGCAGAGCGTCGTTATCCTTGAAGGTTCCGTCCCGGTTGATCAGTTCGAGGAAAAACAGGTTGACGGAGCCCGGGATATGCCCCGACTTCAGACCTTCACGGGGCTCTGGCTGAGCGCCCGAAAACCGACCCGGACTGCGCGCATCCAAGATCGTGTGATCGCCCAGTTTTGAAGCCGCCGCGACCTGGGTCACGTCACGCACAAGGTGGGCCTGCCGCTGCACCGTGATATGGCGCTCGCGCAACACCGGCGGCATATCCTCGACTTCGCGGCCTTCTGCAACCCATTTCGGGAAGCCACCATCTAGAACAGCAACATCGGTCTTTCCCATCAGGCGGAAGAGCCACCAGACCCGCGGGGCAGACATGATGCCAGCACCGTCATAGACGACAACCTGATGCCCGTCGCCAATGCCCATCCCGCGCATCCGGGACATGAATTTTTCGACCGGCGGCGCCATGTGCGGCAAGGCTGAACGGCTGTCACTGATCTCGTCAATATCGAAGAAGCGCGCGCCCGGAATATGGCTTTCGTCATACTCGGCCCGCGCATCGCGCTTCATGTCCGGCAAATACCAGGAAGCGTCCAAAATCCGCAGATCGGGGTTCTTCATGTTTTTGGCCAGCCACTCCGTGCTTACCAGCGTTTTAGGATCATCAACCATTGGATCACCAAAAAAATTCCAAATCTCTGGACAGGTAGCCGCCAAGGGCCCGTGACGCAAGGGCAGAGGCGCCTGTGCCGTCTAGCGCGCAGAACGATTCCAGATGAGGCCCAATCCCACGACGGCGAGTCCGGCACCAAGAATGCAGGCCCCGATCTGCAAAGCAATGCCAAGCCCGGTTCCATCAAAAAACACCGCCATCGCCTGTTTTGCGACCATGCCCCCGACAATGCCTGTGACCGAATTGGCAAACAGGCCCAGATTGAACGTTTTGAATACTCCCCCGGCAAGATTGCCCACGAGGATGCCGATCAGAAGGCTCGACCAGATTGATCCCATGACGCCCCCTAGCCGTGATCCCGCAGCAGGCGGGACTTCTGGCGCTGCCAGTCACGCTTCGCCTCGGTGGCGCGCTTGTCCGCCTGTTTCTTACCCTTCGCGATACCGATTTTGATCTTCGCACGACCCTTGTGGTTGAAATAGAGCACCATTGGCACAAGCGTCATGCCTTCGCGCTGCGTCGCAGACCATAGCTTTGCCATTTCACGCTTGTTGACGAGCAGCTTTCGGCGGCGGCGTTCCTCGTGCTGGAAGGTCTTAGCCTGCTCGTAGGGGGGGATATAGCTGTTCACCAGCCAAAGTTCGGCATCCTCAACCGCGGCGTAGCTTTCGGCGATCTGCGCC
>JABDPP010000395.1 GCA_013042765.1 Litoreibacter sp. | reverse complement strand
GGCTACGCGATCTCCCCCGACTATGCCGGTGCGGATGCGGTGATCGTGAACACCTGCGGATTTCTCGACAGCGCCAAGGCCGAAAGCCTTGAGGCGATCGGGGAGGCGCTGCAGGAAAACGGCCGGGTGATCGTCACCGGCTGCCTTGGTGCGGAGGAAGATTACATCCGCGGCACGCATCCTTCGGTGCTCGCCGTGACCGGGCCGCATCAATACGAACAGGTGCTTGATGCGGTGCATGGCGCGGTGCCGCCCGCCCCCGATCCGTTCGTCGATCTTCTGCCCGCCACCGGCGTCAGCCTGACGCCGCGCCATTACAGCTATCTCAAGATTTCCGAGGGCTGTAACCACAAGTGCAAATTCTGCATCATCCCCGACATGCGCGGCCGTCTGGTCTCCCGCCCGGTCAACGCGGTGCTGCGCGAGGCTGAGAAACTGGTCGAGGCGGGGGTGAAAGAGCTTCTGGTGATCTCGCAGGATACCTCTGCCTACGGGCTCGACCGGAAATATGACAGCCATCCGTGGAAGGGCCGGGAGGTGCGCAGCCATATCACCGATCTGGCGCGTGAGCTGGGCCAGCTGGGGGCGTGGGTGCGGCTTCATTACGTCTACCCCTACCCACATGTGCGCGAGCTGATCCCGCTGATGGCCGATCCCGAAAGCGGTGTTCTGCCCTATCTCGATATCCCGTTCCAGCACGCCCATCCCGATGTGCTGCGGCGCATGGCGCGGCCCGCGGCGGGCTCAAAAACGCTCGACGAGATCGCGGCGTGGCGGCAGGTCTGCCCCGATATCACCCTGCGCTCGACCTTCATCGTGGGCTATCCGGGTGAGACCGAGGACGAGTTCCAGACGCTGCTGGACTGGATGGACGAGGCGCAGCTCGACCGGGTCGGCTGTTTCCAGTACGAAAATGTCGAGGGTGCACGCTCGAACGCACTGCCCGACCATGTGCCCGCCGAGGTCAAGCAGGACCGCTGGGATCGTTTCATGGCCAAGGCGCAGGCCATCTCCGGGGCCAAGCTCGCCGCCAAGGTGGGCCGTCAGGTCGAGGTGATCGTGGACGAGGTCGACGCTGAAGCCGCCACCTGCCGCACCTGGGCCGATGCGCCGGAGATCGACGGCAATCTCTTCATCGACGAAGGCTTTGAGGGGCTCGCACCGGGCGACGTGCTGAAGGTCGAGATCGACGAGGCCGGCGAATATGACCTGTGGGGCAAACGCCTCTGACCGAGATGTGATCGCGACCCGCGCCCGCGCAATCTGGACAAGCGCGCGCCGCCTTGCTAGCTCAAAACAAACCTGATCGAATTCCGTCCGGAGGGCGTGCGCATGTTTCGGAAATTTGCCTGCCTGCTGTCTTTTCTGGCAGTCGTGCTTGTCAGTGGTTGCACCACGACCACCGAGGGCGAGCCGCAGGTCACCCGGCAGGAGCAGGTCTCCGAACTGGCCCGGGGCATCCGCGCACTTGGCCCCAATGTCGATCCTGAAGAGGCTGAGCGCGCCGCCCGGATCGCCTATGAATATACCGGCCAGCTTGCGGTGGAATACCAGATCACGGACTCCGCGATCGTCCATAACATGAAGGTCAATCAGGGCCTGCGCCCGCGTGGGCTGTGCTGGCATTGGGCCGAAGATATGGAAACCCGCCTGAAGCAGGAGAACTTCGAGACGCTGGAGCTGCATCGGGCCATCGCCAATGCCAGCAATCCGTTCCGGCTTGAGCACAGCACTGCGATCGTGAGCCGCCGGGGCGATACGATGAATGAAGGCGTCGTGCTCGACCCGTGGCGCTATGGCGGCGAGCTGCACTGGGCGCCGACGCTGGAGGATACCCGCTACAATTGGCGGCCGCGGCTTGAGGTGCTGGAAGAAAAGCGCCTGCGCCGGATGAAGCGCGGCCTTGAAAGGCTGCAAGGGTAGTCACGCGTCCCAACCGCCGGTCTCCATGCCCCGGTTTCCTTCGACTTCCCGGCCTTCCTGCGTACCGCAATGAGTGGGCGACAGGACGTTTTTTTCACGCTAGCGTGAAACCGCGCGGCAGGACTCCCTGCAGCAGGGGTAGTTAGTGGAGGAAGACAATGACTGTATATCTGATCGCCGATGTCAAAGTGACCGACGACGCCTGGATCCCGGAATACGCGACCAAGGTGCATGACATCGTTGCCAAACATGGCGGTAAATACCTGTCGCGGAGCGGCAATATCGAGACGATCGAGGGCGAGGGTCTCGACACGACGCTGATCGCATTGATCCAGTTCCCGTCACGCGAGGCGCTTGATGCCTTCGCGGCCGATCCGGAATACGCCCCGTTCGGCGCGGCACGGCAGGCCGGCAGCGTGAGCCGGTTCCATGTCATCGACGACACGGATCTGGCCGGCGCCATTCCCTACCTGAACGCGCCCGGATAATCCGCGCGCCCCGAGGGGTCGGCCGGAAGGCCACCACAACACGACATCGCGTCCGGCGGGCCAAAAGATCCGCCGGGCCATGCTATGCTTTCGAACGTCACATCAGGAGTTGGGCGAATGGCCAAGGCAATTCACAGCATGATCCGCGTGACAGACGAGGATCGGTCGGTGGCATTCTACAACCGCGCCTTCGGGCTTGAGCTTGCGGATCGCTACGACTTCGAGGGCTTCACCCTGATCTACCTGTCTAACGCCGAGACCGGATTCGAGCTGGAGCTGACAGTCAACAAGGGCCAAGACGCCCCCTACGATCTGGGCAACGGCTACGGGCATATCGCCTTCAGCGTGAACGACATCGACGCCGAGCACAAAAGGCTCAGCGAACTCGGTCTGGAGCCGCGCGATATCAAGTCGCTGGACCATGACGGCACGCCGCTCGCCACGTTCTTTTTCCTGCAGGATCCCGATGGCTACATGATCGAGGTTCTGCAGCGCGCAGGGCGGTATCTCTGAGGCCAAACGCCCCGCGCGTTGCACCTGACACACAGCCCGATTCGGGCTGGGAAGATTTTTGTATCAAAACCCCGGAAAATGCGTAGAATCACCCTAATGGTCGAAAAAATACGACCAATCGAGGCAGGTCAGACGCACACTCCAGAAATGTAGTTCCGGCTGACTCACATGTAGAGTTCAGGCCGGAGGCCGTAGAGTGCCGACATATTTTATTGTCGCCAGCGATACCGATCCGCTCGGTCCAAACGAGATCCGTGCGGGCGAGACCATCGACGTTGAAGATGGTGACATCTTCATCTTTGAAGCCGATGCGGACGACTCCACCACTTTCGAGTCCGCTGGCGGCTCGAACGATTTCCAGATCTGGTTTGACGACAGCCTCGACGAGAGCTTCGATGTCGAGATCGGCAACAACCTGAATGCGACAATCGACATCGCAGATGATGTCGACCTCTCCGATATCTCGATAAAGGCCGGAGACGCGGACTCGGTCACACTGACCGCCGGCGACAACGTCTCGCTGGGCGGCTACGAGGGCTCGGACAACGGGGCCGATACTCTCACGTTTGGCGACGGATTCTCCACCTCGAGTACGATCAAGACCGAGGGCGGCGACGACACGATAATCCTCGGCAATGATGCGTCCATCGAGGATATCGAGACCGGCGGGGGTGATGATACGATCATCGTCGGAAACAATTTTGACGGCGACACGATCAAGACCGGCGGCGGCGACGATACGATTACCATCGGCGATGGCGCCACGCTCGATGATATCGAGACCGGATCGGGCAATGACAGTATCACGATCGGAGATGACGCCACGCTCGACGATCTCAAGACGGGTCAGGGTTCGGACAGCGTCACGATCGGGGAT
>JABDPP010000390.1 GCA_013042765.1 Litoreibacter sp. | reverse complement strand
CAAATGCCCAGCGTGCGGCCTTCTGGATGACCCGCTCCGTCACCCTCTGGATCAAAGGATAGATAGGATAGAAGTCGGCAATTTCGGAGGCCAGTGAGACCGGAACCATGTGGTCGGGATGCACCATCTGGGCCATCGTGTCGAACAACTCCACCTTGCCGGAGACAACGCGACGCTGACCCATGGGGAGTTGTTTTTCGAGGTAGTCGTGGTGGGCATGAAAGAAGACCAACCGAAATTCCGTCTCTGCGTCCCGGACCTGAACATGGTAGGGACGCCCTTTGGCGCGAGGCGGAATATGCTGGAGGACCTCGACTTCGACGGTCACCGTCGCAGGCAAAATCACCTCCCGGATGGTGCTGCGCGCCTGCCGATCAATGCCGGAATGGGGCAAGGTGAACAGGAGATCGCGGGGCTTTTCGACGCCCAGCCCCTCAAAGGATCGCGCGGTTTTAGGGCCAATCCCGTCAAGAACCGACAGTTCGCTGAAAAGCTGGAACAGGATTTCAGGGCGTCCCGCCATCGTCCTCAGAGGTCCGCGATCAAAGCGAGCCAGGCATCTTCGTCGATGATCTCGACGCCCAGATCACTGGCCTTCTTCGCTTTGGAGCCTGCGCCGGGGCCGGCCACGACAAGATCCGTCTTAGCGGAAACGGAGCTAGAGACCTTAGCGCCCAAGGCCTCCGCGCGGGCTTTCGCCTCCGCGCGCGTCATCTTTTCGAGGGTGCCAGTGAAGACAACAGTTTTTCCCGCAACAGGGCTTCCGGTCGTATCCACGCGCACCGCATCCTCGATCTCCAACTCGCCGACCAGCCGCTCGATCGAGGCGCGCTCGGCCTCCTGCGCAAAAGTTCTGGTCAGAGAAGTGGCCATCACCTCGCCCACACCGTCGATCCCGATCAGTTCGGCCCAGGCCGGGCTTTCGATGTCCGTCGCGGTGTCCATGGCCACGGAAAACTCGACCCAACTGCCATAGTGGTTGGCCAGCAGCTGAGAGGCACTTTCACCGACATGGCGGATGCCAAGCGCGAAGATGAGCCGGTTGAGCGGGATCCGCCTCTTCTCATCGATGGCATCAAAGAGGTTTGTGGCCGATTTCTCGCCCCAGCCTTCCCGGTTCTTGAGTTGTTGCAGGCCGGAGCCGTATTTCTCACTCAGAAGGAAGATGTCGGCCGGTTCATGGATCCAGCCATCCTTGTAGAACTGCTCGACTTGCTTGGCCCCCAGCCCCTCGATATCAAAGGCCGATCGGCTGACAAAATATTTCAGTTTTTCAACGGCTTGCGCCGGACAAATCAACCCTCCGATGCAACGTCTGACTGCGTCTCCGGGCTCTCGCACCGCTTCGGAACCACATTCCGGACAGGTCTTGGGAAATTGGTAAGGCTTCGCCCCGGGATCACGTTTTGAGAGATCCACATCTGCCACTTTCGGAATGACATCGCCCGCTCGGTAGACCTGCACCCAGTCGCCTTCGCGAATGTCCTTGCCGTCACGGATCGGGTTGCCCTTGGCATCGCGCCCTGCAATGTAGTCCTCGTTATGCAGCGTGGCGTTGGAGACGACCACACCGCCAACCGTGACCGGAAAAAGTCGCGCAACGGGAGACAGGGCGCCGGTGCGGCCAACCTGAATCTCGATCGCTTCGAGACGGGTCCAAGCCAACTCAGCAGCGAATTTATGGGCGATGGCCCAGCGAGGTGTCGTCGAGCGAAAGCCGAGGCGTTTTTGCAGGTCCAGACCGTTCACCTTGTAGACAACGCCATCGATGTCATAGCCGAGCGTTGCACGGCGCGCCTCGATCTGGCGGTATTGTGCCAGTAGATCCGCGGTGCCGTGACAGAGCACGGTCATCGGGTTAGTCTGGAAACCAAGGTCCTGCAGACGTTTGATCGCACCCATCTGAGTATCGGACAAAGTCTCACTTACCGCGCCCCACGCATAGGCAAAAAACTCCAAAGGACGGCTGCGGGTGATCTTGGCGTCCAGCTGACGCAGTGAACCGGCCGCAGCATTGCGCGGATTGGCAAAGCTCTTCCCGTCGGTCTCTGCCTGGCGCGCATTCAACGCCTCGAAATCCGCGTGAGACATGTAGACCTCACCCCGCACTTCTAGCACGTCCGGCGCATTCTCCAGCACCTGCGGGATGGAGGCGATCATGCGGGCATTGGCCGTGACGTTCTCACCCACCTCGCCGTCCCCGCGTGTGGCCGCATGGACCAAGTGACCCGCTTCATAGCGCAGCGACAGCGACAGCCCATCGATTTTGGGTTCGGCCGTATAGGTCAGTTCCGCGTCATCGCCGAGGCCGAGATACTTTCGGATGCGGGTGTCAAACTCGTCCACATCTTCGTCGGTGAACGCGTTTCCGAGCGAGAGCATGCGGATCTCGTGCCGAATCTTGGAAAAACCTTCCGCAAGCGGGCCGCCAACCTGATCGCTGACGCTGTCAGAACTCTTGAGGTCCGGAAACAGGCCCTCGATCTGCGCGTTGCGGCGTTTGAGGCGGTCGTACTCCGCGTCCGAAATCTCGGGAGCATCGAGCGTGTGATAGGCTCGGTTCGCAGCCGCCAGGATGCCGCCGAGGCGCGTCAATTCAAACTCTGCCTGCCTATGTGTCAGAGCTTCGGGCGCAATATCCGCCGTCTCAACCTGCGTTTGCGCATCCCCCGCCTGGTTCGAACCGGTCAATTTCATCTCCAGAAAACACTCGGTTTCTAGATATGTTTCAGGGCCTCAGCCGTCCAGTGAATTACACATGGCCAAGAGAAATCAATCTCGCGGTGGTACAGGCCCAAACTTTCCGCAAACCGCAAAAAAAGCGCGACGTCTCAGACGCCGCGCTTCAATTGCACTTGGTAGTTGGATTTTCGAAGTTCCGCTTGCCTGTTTCCTGGTATCAGGCGCCGATGGCCATCCGGTTATCCAGATCACCAGACCCCGACTGGGGGTCCCGCAAGACATAACCGCGGCCCCAGACCGTCTCGATATGGCTCTCCCCGCCGGTCGCTGTCGCCAGTTTCTTGCGGAGTTTGCAGATGAACACGTCGATGATCTTGAGTTCCGGCTCGTCCATGCCGCCATAAAGGTGGTTTAGGAACATCTCCTTTGTCAGCGTTGTCCCCTTCCGCAAGCTCAGAAGCTCGAGCATCTGGTATTCTTTGCCGGTCAGATGCACTGGCATGTCATCGACCGCAACGGTCTTGGCATCCAGATTGACCGCGATCCGGCCGGTATGAATGATAGACTGCGAATGCCCCTTGGAGCGGCGAATGATTGCGTGAATACGCGCCACAAGCTCTTCGCGGTGAAACGGCTTGGTCAGGTAATCATCGGCACCGAAACCAAATTCCTTCAGCTTGTTCTCCGTGTCATCAGATCCTGTGAGGATTAGAATGGGCGTCTCGATGCGCGCGAGGCGCAGTTGCCGCAGTACCTCATGGCCAGTCATGTCCGGAAGGTTCAGATCGAGAAGGATTAGATCATAGTCGTAGAGCTTGGCCAGATCGATGCCTTCCTCGCCCAAATCCGTCGTGTAGACGTTTAGATTGGCATGGGTCAGCATCATCGAAATCGACTTGGATGTGGTAGGATCGTCTTCCACCAACAATACACGCATGGGTTTGATCTCCAGAACTTCCCCTCGTTGATGTTAACACTAGACCCCAAAAGGTTAACGCAAGGTTACCGATCATCGAGATGTGGCGAAACTCCCTCCCCGAGGCGGTAATTTTGCAACGAAGTTGTCTTCAGCGCGTTTATTCCGTGGGTGGAGACGGCCTTCTGCCAGCTTTCGAGCTCCTCCTGGGACAAGCCATAGATCTCGCAAGCGTCCGCCGCGTCCAGCAAACCGTGATCCACCGCCTTAACGACCGCGGCTTTGCGGCTCGCCACCCAGCGACGGGTGTCGGGGTCCGGAAGATCGGCGCGGGTCAGGGTCGAGCCATCGGGCAACGTGACCATCCGCGGTGTTGAGCTACGTCTGAGGTACATCCCGAAACCCGTTTTCAGCCTTTACCGGGTCGCTTTGCCACAGGCAGCCTTAACGTGCCGTGAAAGGGGATCTTGTGAGTAGCTAAGATTTTCCTATATTCCGCAGCAACTGAAGGAGCGCCGGATGGCATTGGACTGGACAGACGGAAAACTGAACTCGCTGGGCTTTGCGAAAGCTCCAGCCGA
>JABDPP010000385.1 GCA_013042765.1 Litoreibacter sp. | reverse complement strand
CGCTATATCGCGGCTGCGATTATTATTGCGATGGGCCTCCATTTCCTTGGCGTAATCCGGATCGGGTTTCTCTACCGGCAGTTGCGCGCGGATGCGGGCGACACGTCGAACATGAGCTACTTTGGCGCCTTTGTCATTGGATTGGCTTTCGCATTTGGCTGGACGCCCTGCGTGGGGCCCGTGCTCGCGGCCATCCTTTTCACCGCGGCCGGTGCGGAAACCGCCGGGACAGGGGCGGCTCTTCTTTTTGTCTACGGCCTCGGCATGACAGCGCCCTTCGTTGCGGCAGCCCTGTTCATTGGGCCCTTCATGCGCTGGATGGTCCGGTTTCGTAAACATCTGCCTGTCGTCGAGAAGGCGATGGGTGTCTTGCTGATCGTGTTCGGGCTGCTGATTGCGACCAACTCGATCAGTTACATTGCACAGTGGATGCTGGAGATCGCGCCGGATATCGGCGTGCTCCGCTAATCGGGAGGATCAGATATGACACGATTGATGGTGGTTCTGGTGGCGGCGCTTTTTGCGCTGCCGGGCTGGGCGGCGACGTTGGGGGATGACGGCCTGCACAAGACCGACTGGCAGCGCGACACTTTCAAGGATCTGGCAGAGGATCTGGCGGAAGCGAATGCCGAGGGAAAGCGCCTGATGGTCATGATCGAGCAACGCGGATGCATCTACTGCAAGAAGATGCACGAAGATGTTTTCCCGGTCCCCGAGATCGAGGCGTTGATCGAGGAAAACTACTTCGTGGTGCAGATAAACATGTTCGGGGACGTCGAGGTAACGGACTTCGATGGTACCGCTTTGCCGGAGAAAGAAATGGTGCGCAAATGGGGCATGCTCTTCACGCCAACGATTCTGTTTTTCCCCGAAGAAGTGACTGAAGATGCCATTGCCAGCCAGGCGGCCGTGGCGGTTATGCCGGGTGCTTTTGCCAAGGGAACGACGCACGATATGCTCACATGGGTGATTGAGAAGGGATATGAAGGAGACGAAAGTTTCCAGAAATATCATGCCCGTAAGATCAACGAACGACGGAACTGAAGGGCGCGGATAGCGCACGTTCCAGAGCGGTCAAGTTTAATTATTCAAAAAAACGCATTTATTGTTGCGAGGTCGAGGGATTGTGCGCTACGGTACACAAAGCAATATCTGAATGTGTTAGGGAGGACGCATGAAATTTTCCAGTGCAACTGCTTTCTTGGCGGCGATGACGCTTTCGGGCGCCGCGATGGCCGAGGAGGTCACGCCAACCGCCGTCATGTATGACGAGGGCTCCGTTTCCGCATCTCTTACCGGTGTGCCGGGAGATCCTGCCAATGGCCGGATGATCGTGGGTTCCAAGAAGTTCGGTAACTGTATCGCGTGCCATGAGGTCACTGATCTCAAGGATCAGCCGTTCCACGGTGAGATTGGGCCGACCCTTGACGGCGCTGGTGATCGTTGGAGTGCGGCGGAACTGCGCGGCATCGTATCGAACGCCAAGCTTATGTTCGAGGGAACAATGATGCCGGCCTTCTACAAGACGGAAGGATTTGTCCGCCCGGGTAACGCATATACCGGCAAGGCGGCCGACGACACGTTCGGTCCGATCCTCTCTGCACAGCAAATCGAAGACGTGGTCGCCTATCTGGCCACGCTCAAGGAATGAACCGGGCCTGACCCGGATCGAAATTAGGAGACATCAAGATGAATCTGACCAGACGGAGTGCTTTGGTAATGGGGGCAGGGGCGTTCGTCGCGCTTGGCCTGCCTTTGCGTGCCTCGGCTGCAGGTGAAGAGCAAATTGCAGCTTTCACCGGTGGTGCTGACATTGCTGACAGCGGCGTAACACTGAACGCCCCTGAGATTGCCGAGAACGGGAACACGGTTCCGATCGAGGTTTCGGCTCCAGGAGCCACGGAAATCATGGTTCTGGCCTTGGGCAACCCGACCCCGAATGTCGGTACGTTCAAATTTGGCCCGCTGGCTGCGTCGCAAACCGCGTCCACACGGATCCGCTTGGCCGGTACTCAAGATGTGGTTGCCATCGCCAAAATGGCAGACGGCACCTTCGCTCAGGCAACAAGCGCCGTAAAAGTCACCATCGGCGGCTGCGGCGGCTAAGTATTTAGGGAGAACAGAACAATGGCAAAAGGTGTAAAACCCCGCGTCAAGGTCCCGAAGAAAGCTGCGGCTGGCGAGACCATCACGATTAAGACGCTGATCAGCCACAAGATGGAATCCGGTCAGCGGAAGGACAAGGAAGGCAACGTCATTCCGCGTTCGATCATCAATCGCTTCACCTGTGAGTTTAACGGCGAAACCGTCGTCGACATCACGCTGGAGCCAGCGATTTCGACCAACCCGTATTTCGAATTCGAGGCAGTTGTGCCGGAATCCGGCGAGTTCGTCTTCACTTGGTATGACGATGATGGGTCGGTCTATGACACGGCCAAGAAAATCGCAGTCAACTGAGCGAAATTTCTACACGGGAGGAAACATAATGAAGAACAGATCGCTCAAAGTGATCGGAGGCGTGGCTGCATCGTTGATGCTGGTGGTGACGTCTCTTTCGGCTGAACCCGTCGATGACACTCTGACTGTAAACGAAGAGATGACGTTGGTGACCCGCACTGCGGCTCCTGCTCATCTGTCGGACATCATGGACGAGGTTATCTCGGGCTGGCATTTCCGCGGAACGGAAACCCGCGCGATGCAGGCTGATGATTTTGATAACCCCGGTATGATTTTCGTCGAAGCAGGCGAGGACAGCTGGAACACTGCGGAAGGCTCCGAGGGCAAATCCTGTGCGGATTGCCACGGCGACGCGGCAGACTCAATGAAGGGTGTGCGCGCAACCTATCCGAAGTTCAGCGAGGCTGCCGGCAAGGTTATCACCGTTGAAAATCAGGTCAATGACTGTCGCGAAAACCGCATGGGTGCTGAAAAGTGGAAGTATGCCGGTGGGGACATGGTCAACATGACCGCACTGATTGCCTCCGTTTCGCGCGGTATGCCGGTCAATGTTGCGATCGACGGTCCGGCCAAAGAGACCTGGGAGTTAGGTAAGGAGCTGTACTACACCCGTACCGGCCAGTTGGAGTTGTCCTGCGCGAACTGCCATGAGGACAACTACGGCAACATGATCCGTGCCGACCATCTGTCGCAAGGCCAGATCAACGGGTTCCCTGTGTACCGCCTGAAGAACACCAAGCTGAACTCCGT
Source organism: Litoreibacter sp. (assembly GCA_013042765.1). Lineage (GTDB taxonomy): Bacteria > Pseudomonadota > Alphaproteobacteria > Rhodobacterales > Rhodobacteraceae > Litoreibacter. The sequence goes on along the minus strand of JABDPP010000385.1, from coordinate 1,078 downwards.
GCACGCACGTTTCAAAGGCTGTGTTCGCGATACGCGGGCTGAAACCTATAGCCCTGGCAGCCCCGAGTTTGTCGCTCTGGAGCTGTATGTCGCATCGCGTGGCAACGGATTGTCCGTCGAAGGCCCTTCCGTACGTAACTGATACGAGAACCCCGTGCCGCATCCCGGCGCGGGGTTTTCTTTATTCTTAGATATTCAAAAAAGCGCATGTAAGCGCTTCGTGTGAAGGAAGAAATGATGATCTCGCGGCGCGATTTTCTGCAGACCAGCATGGCGGCTTCGGCCATTCTCGGAGCCTCCGCCTACGGCAACTGGGGACGCTTGGCGGCGCAGCAGGCTCTGACGCAGGACCAGCTTCTGAATTTCGAGACCTTCGGCAATGTCTCCCTGATCCACATCACCGACATTCACGCACAGATGAAGCCGATCTATTTCCGCGAGCCGGAAATCAACATTGGCGTTGGCAATAACAAGGGAGCGGTGCCCCATGTGACCGGTGCGGATTTCCGCAAGCTCTACGGGATCAATGACGGCGGCCCGTCTGCCTACGCGTTGACCTATGATGATTTCACGTCGCTGGCGCGTGGTTATGGCAGGGTTGGTGGGCTGGACCGGGTCGCGACCGTGATCAACCAGATCCGCTCCGACCGCCCCGATGCGCTTTTGCTGGATGGCGGCGATACCTGGCATGGCAGCTACACCTGCTACCAGACCCAGGGGCAGGATATGGTCAACGTGATGAACGCGTTGAAGCCTGACGCGATGACGTTCCACTGGGAATTCACGCTGGGATCGGAGCGCGTCAACGAGATCGTCGAGGGGCTGCCCTTCACCGCGCTTGGCCAGAATATTATCGATGCCGAATGGGACGAGCCGGCCGAGCTGTTCCCGCCCTACAAGTTCTTCGAGCGTGGCGGCGTCAAGATCGCCGTCATCGGGCAGGCATTCCCCTATATGCCGATTGCCAACCCCGGCTGGATGTTCCCCGAATACTCCTTCGGCATCCGCGACGAGAACATGCAGCAAATGGTCGACGAAGTGCGGGCAGAAGGTGCCGAGCTGGTCGTCTGCCTGAGCC
>JABDPP010000380.1 GCA_013042765.1 Litoreibacter sp. | reverse complement strand
GGCTATGGCTTTGAAATGTTTTGAGAGTTTCAGGCCTTGCCCTTGGTAGTTTGACTTCAGGTCTGCCCCGTAGAGCTGCTCAGGCACCTCGGCCATTTTCTCGTAAACGAGCCGTCCCACGATCTGGCCGTGCTCCAGCACGAAGGGGGCCTCGTGGCAGCGCACCTCGAGCACACCGCGCGAGCCCCGGCCATCCTCGGCATGGCCAAATCCGGGATCGAAGAAGCCTGCGTAATGCACGCGAAACTCCCCGACCATGGCGAGATAGGGGGCCATTTCCGCGGCGCAGTCGGGTGGAATCGTAATCGCCTCGCGGCTCACCAGAATGTAAAAAGCACCGGGATCGAGGATGATCCGCCCATCAGATGTCCGGATCTCTTCCCAGTATTCAGCGGGGTCGTAGTGGCCGATCCGGTCAAGATCGATTACGCCGGTATGGGGCTTGGCGCGGTAGCCCACCAGATCGCCTGATCCGGGTTTCAGGTCGACCGAAAACCCGAGCCCGTCGGATATCACCGGATCGCCTGACACGATCGGCGTGCGTGCATGCAGGGCGGTCATTTCCGCGTCGCTCAGGATAGTCTTGCCAACCCGGAAGATGATCTGGTTGAGCATCTGGCCTGTGCGCGCCACGACGGAGAAGGATCTCGGGCAGATCTCCGCATAAAGCGGGCCGGTGTAGCCATCGGGAACCCGGTCAAACTCCACGCCATCGTCCGTAATCACACGGGTCAGCAGGTCCAGCCGCCCGATCGAGGATTTAGCGGAAGCCGCGCCGACCATTCCACCCGGCAGGTCCAGCGATTCCTGCAAGGGAACGACATAGACACAGCCCTTCTCGAGCACGGCCCCGTCCGTGAGGCTCACCTCGTGCATCTGGAAGATATCTAGGCGTTCGCGCACCGAATTGCCCTTTCCGGCCAGAAAGGACGCACGAACGCGGTAGGCGACATCGCCCAGTCGCAAATCAAGTGACGCGGGTTGGATCTGACCCTGCAGAACTGGTTCCGAGGCCCGGATCATGCCGTCTGCGATCATCTGTTTCATCTGGGCGTCGGACAGAACGCCATCGGGGAATTTTGTCATTCGATCTCTCGTCTGAAAACACGAAACGCCCGCGGCCTTTGACCGGCGGGCGTTTGATGATTGGTCGGGCTAGCAGGACTCGAACCTGCGACCTTCCGTCCCCCAGACGGACGCGCTACCAGGCTGCGCCATAGCCCGACGAATGCCCCTTCATACGGAATTTGATGCCGGGGGCAAGAGGCTGGGGCGCAATTTACCACGTCAACGGCATTCCCGGGGCGTCAGGGCTGTTCTGAGTCTTGGACGATGCGGTCGCGCAGCGCGGCAAGGCGTTCGTAGAGCTCGTTGGCACGGTCTCTTTCTGCCGGGGCAAGCTCGTCTCGTTCGCGTAGGGCTTGGGTCGTCGCCAGCGCGGCTATCTTGGTCTCTGAAATCTCGATATCCTCGGGTTCGGGTGCCTCCGCCACCTCTGGTTTGTCCTCAGGCTCCGGAGCGGCTTCCGAAAGCTCTGCGGTTGCTTCCGCTGCAGGCTCCAGTTCGTCAGGCTCCCCGGCGCCTTCTGCCTCGGGCGCAATTTCAGTTGGAGACGCCTCAGAAACCTGCGCGTCCTCAAGCGGCGCCCGATCCTCGAGCTGGGGCGCCTCTTCGTCCGGCGTCTCTGCCTCTGCTTCGTTGGGGGCCTTTTCGGTCGGTGCAGCCTCCGGTGCAGGCCCGGGTGCGCCAAAATCGAGCTCCGGTGCACCGACTTCAGTTGTCTGTTCTTCCTGAACGGCCTCGACCTGTTCCTTGTCGAGCTGTGCGGCCTGCTCCTCGAGGCTGGCGCGGCGTTGCTCGCGGCGCGTCAGCGGCACAACATTGTCGTCGACGTCAGCTTTCTGTGCCTGAACCGACGACAGCTCAACGACCTCGGCTTCGCGTTTACCGTCCGGCACGATGGTTTGAGCATCTTCGATTTGAGCATTCTCAGGTGACTGCTTGGCAACGCGCTTCGCTGCCCTGCGCGCACGGCGGGCAGCCCGGCGTTCTGCTGCTTCCTGATCGGAGATCGTTTCGATCGGAGGAGACAGGGCCGCGATTTTCTTGACGCCTTCTTCCTTGAGCATTTTCTGAACACCGCGGATTGTCAGGCCATCGTCGTGAAGCAGCTTTTTGATGCCTCCGATCAACTCCATGTCAGAAGGGCGGTAATAGCGCCTTCCGCCAGCGCGTTTCACGGGCTTGATCTGCGAGAACTTGCTTTCCCAGAAGCGCAGAACATGCGCGGGCACGTCCAGCCAGTTTGCGACCTCGCTGATCGTTCTGAAAGCCTCGCGCGCTTTGGTGGCCATTCAACTTCCTCTCAAGGTCCCGCTGCCTGTTTGATCAGGAGGACTTGTTGCCGGTCGCGACCCGGTCTTTCATCAGGTGAGAGGGCCGGAAAGTCAGCACGCGGCGCGGGTGGATCGGAACCTCTTCGCCGGTCTTGGGATTGCGGCCAATACGGGCGGACTTGTCGCGCACGCTGAAGGTGCCGAAGGAGGATATTTTGACCTGTTCACCGTCAACGAGAGCATCGGACATGTGTTTGAGAACGGATTCGACCAGATCAGCAGATTCGTTGCGCGATAGTCCGACTTCGCGGAACACGGCTTCGCTCAGATCCATACGTGTCAGCGTCTTGGCGCTCATCTCATCCCCCTTGGATTTACTATCTGTTTTTCAAGACAGTAGGGGAATGGGATTTTCCGAGTCAATATCAAGGGCTTGGAAGCTGCGGTTTAAGCGCAAAATCGGCGATTAAACACGCAAAACAACCGAACCCCACGCCAAACCACCACCAATTGCTTCCATCACAAGGACATCGCCGGGTTTGATTTTGCCTTCTTCGCTTGCAACCGAGAGGGCAAGGGGAATCGATGCGGCAGAAGTGTTGCCATGATCCTGGACGGTTACGACGACCTGATCCATCGGTAGGTTCATCTTCTGGGCGGTTGCCTTGATGATCCGAAAATTCGCCTGATGGGGCACGATCCAGTTCACGTCGCCCGCATTCAGACCAGCCTTATCGAGGGCCGTGTGTGCAGTACGTGCAAGCTTCTCGACGGCGTGCCGGAACACCTCTTTGCCCTGCATGACCAGAACGCCGGTCGTTTGTGTGGAAGAGACGCCGCCATCGACGTAAAGCAGGTCGCGGTAACGACCGTCCGAATTCAAATCCGTCGCAAGAATTCCGGCATCTTCCGAGGTGCCTTTGCCTTCCTGCGCTTCGAGCAAAACCGCACCGGCCCCGTCACCGAAAAGAACACATGTCGTGCGATCATCCCAGTTCATGATCCTCGAGAACGTCTCCGCCCCGATCACCAGGACGCGTTCTGCCTGTCCCGACACGATCAGTGCATTCGCATTGGCCATGGCGAAAACGAAACCCGCGCAAACAGCCTGCACATCGAAGGCGAAACCACTGTTTGCACCAAGAGCGCCCTGTACCATCGTGGCGACCGAGGGAAAAGTGTTGTCCGGGGTTGAAGTGGCCACAATGATCGCATCGATCTCGGACGCATCAAGCTTTGCATTCTCAAGCGCGGCCTGAGCGGCCTTGGTTGCCAGGTCAGAGGTTTTTTCCCCGTCAGCCGCGAAATGACGGCGCTCGATCCCGGATCTCGATTGGATCCAGGCATCTGACGTATCAACCCACGCCTCGAACTCCGCATTTTCAACGACGCGCTCAGGCAAGTAATGCCCAACGCCCCGCAAGACCGCTCTGATGGTCATTGTTGTTCTGTGCCCTTTTCATCCCCGGTGAGTTCATTCTGGCTCGCCCCAGTAGAGGATGCAACCCGCGCCGCCAGCTTGTCTCCGAACCGTGATTGCGCGAGAGTGATTGCGAGCTTGATCGCCGCGGAAATGCCGGTGGCGTCAGCCGAGCCATGCGATTTTACAACCGTTCCGTTCAGCCCCAGGAACACGCCCCCATTGACCTTGCGCGGATCAATCCGCTTGCCCAAACGCCGCAGCGAGGGGTAGGCCAGAAGGGCCGCTATCCGAGACAGCGGCGTGTATTTGAAGGCCTCGGCCAGAAGGTCACGGATCAGGTTCGCGGTGCCTTCCGCCGTTTTCAGCGCGACGTTGCCGGTAAAGCCGTCCGTGACGATCACGTCCACCTTGTCGGACGGGATGTCGCCGCCCTCGACAAAGCCCACATATTCGAAATCGTTCTCGTCTGCCGCGGCCGCGATGATGTCATTGGCAACTTTCAGCTCGGCGCGGCCTTTGTGCTCTTCCGTGCCAACGTTCAGGAGGCCGACGCGGGGCCGGGAGAGCCCGAAGCCGTTGCGCGCATAGGACATGCCCATCAGTGCATATTGCAGCAGGTCGTCCTGGTCAGCGCGAATATCGGCGCCCACATCGAGCATAACGTTGAAACCCGAGGCATTGCGAGAAGGCCAGAGGCAGGCAATGGCCGGCCGGTTTACACCCTCAACCTTGCGCAGCCGGATCATGGAGACCGCCATCAGCGCACCGGTGTTGCCGCAGCTGACGCAGACAGTGGCTTCGCCTTTGCGGACGCTTTCGATGGCGGACCACATGGAGGTCTTCTTGCCATGCCGCATGACGTGGCTGGGCTTTTCGTGCATCGACACGACATCCCTTGCGTCGCGAATCTCGCAGCGATCTTCCAGCTTCCGCTTTTCAATAAGAGGTTGGAGGATATCGCGCGGTCCATGCACGATGAATCGGATGTCAGGGTTTTTGTAGGCCGACTTTGCCATGCCGGAGACCACGATCTCCGGCCCACGATCGCCACCCATTGCGTCGATCGAAATGACTGTGTTGGTTTCGCTCACCTGCTGGCCTGCTCGTGACGCCTGTAATTGCGACACAACCTAGGCTTATGCAGCGTCGTCGTCCAGATCGACTTCGTCGGCCTGTGCGACAATCTCACGATCGTCATAATGGCCGCAGGCAGCACAAACGTGGTGCGGGCGCTTCAGTTCGCCACAGTTCGAACATTCGTTCGCTGTGTCAGCGACCAGCGCATCATGGGACCGGCGATTGTTCCGGCGCGAACGGGTGACTTTATTCTGCTGGACAGCCATGTCTCGACCTCAGTTGCCAAACGGGGCGATCAACCCCTGATGTTTCAAGAATACGATCATTTCCGGGGGCGTCTAACGGGATAAACGCCTCGCGTCCAGAGCGATCGTGGAAAGAAGCGCGAAAATACGCATTTTGCGGCGATTGACAAGTACTGTTTTCGCCCGCAGGGCGCTGCCGGGGGCTTTACGCGGGAAAAAGCCGTCTGCGAAGTTCTATTCCGGCTCGTTCATCTTGTTTTTCAGGGCTGCGAGGGCGGCGAAGGGCTTCGCATCCTCGTCGCTCATCGGGTCGGTGCCGGGTTCGGAGAAAACCGTTTCCCCCAGTTCCGCGCCCTCGGCCCGCGGATAGGCGGGCAGGGCCAGCGAAAGAGCTTCGAGTGCAATCCTGTGA
>JABDPP010000379.1 GCA_013042765.1 Litoreibacter sp. | reverse complement strand
GAACAACCGTGATCGAGGCAAAGGACTCCGCTCGCCACGTGCTCCAAGCCATCGACAGGCGCAGCATGAACCATGCCGACAGCGTGGATGCGGTCAATGCCCAAACCGTGAGAAACCGAAACTGCGCACCGAAATACCCGGATGGCGTCTCGATGAAGCGATACAGGAAATAGCCAAGCGTTATGAGGAAGACGAACCAGCGATAGGTCAGGACCGGAGTTGAGCTTTGCACGTGCCGACAATCCCTATTCCGACCGGGTCGCGACCCCGGGGCCAGACGCCTCGTTTGACCTGACGGGCCTCCGCTCAGGCGCGGCGGCTGGACAGATCCGTAACGCCAAGAACCTCGAGGACCTTAGCTTCAATCTGCGGCGCATTCATTGCCGCAATGTCATACATGGCCCGCGGGCTGGCCTGATCAATGAAAGTATCCGGCAGGACCATGGAGCGGAATTTCAGCCCCCTGTCGAACACGGCCTGATCCGACAGGAACTGGGCCACATGCGAGCCGAAACCGCCAACAGAACCCTCTTCGACCGTCACAAGTGCCTCGTGATGGGCAACCAGTTGCAGGATCAACTCATGATCAAGCGGCTTGGCAAAACGCGCGTCTACAACCGTCGGCACGATCCCCTTGGCGGCAAGACTTTCTGCCGCTTTCTCAACCTCGGCCAGACGCGTACCGAACGACAAGATGGCAACACGGTTGCCCTCGGAGATGATGCGGCCCTTACCGATCTCGATAGGAGTTCCGCGTTCAGGCATCTCACATCCGACGCCCTCACCCCTCGGGAACCGGAAGGCACAGGGCGCGTCATCAATCTGGGCGGCGGTCGCGACCATATGCACAAGTTCCGCCTCATCAGCGGCAGCCATCACGACCATGCCAGGCAGGTTCGACATGAAGGCGATGTCGTAGGAGCCGGCGTGCGTCGCGCCATCGGCGCCCACAAGCCCCGCACGGTCGATGGCAAAGCGCACGGGCAGGCGCTGCAGCGCCACGTCATGTACGACCTGATCATACCCCCGTTGCAGGAAGGTCGAGTAGATGGCGCAGAACGGCTTCATCCCGCCAGCGGCAAGACCAGCGCTGAAAGTCACACCGTGCTGTTCCGCAATCCCCACGTCAAAGCAGCGCTGCGGGTAGCGTTCGGCGAAAAGGTCAAGTCCGGTTCCAGACGGCATCGCGGCGGTAATGGCTACGATCTTGCTGTCCTGCTCCGCTTCCTTGACCAGCGATTGCGCAAACACCTTGGTATAGCTCGGCGCATTGGACGGCGCTTTCTGCTGCTTGCCGGTTATGACATCGAACCGCGCCGTGGCATGACCTTTGTCATCGGCAGCCTCAGCGGGGGCGTAGCCCTTGCCCTTCTTTGTAATCGCATGGATCAGAATCGGGCCGTCTGCCCGCACCTTAACCGTACGTAACACCGACAAGAGCTGGTCGAGATCATGGCCGTCGATTGGCCCGACATAGGAGAAGCCCAATTCCTCGAACAGGGTTCCGCCCACGGTCACGCTCTTAAGCGCCTCCTTGGCGCGACGCGCGCCTTCCTGGAAAGGCTCGGGCAAAAGCGAAACCGCGCCCTTGGCAGCAGCTTTGAACTCCTGGAACGGGGCGCCCGCATAAAGCCGCGAAAGGTAGGACGACATGGCGCCAACGGGTGGGGCGATCGACATGTCATTATCATTCAGGATCACAATCAGGCGCTTGTTGAGGTGACCCGCATTGTTCATGGCCTCGAACGCCATGCCCGCGCTGATCGATCCATCCCCAATCACCGCAATGCAATCGCCCAAACCATGCTCGGGCGTGCCGCCAAGATCACGCGCCACGGCCATGCCAAGTGCGGCCGAAATCGAGGTGGAACTATGCGCAGCTCCGAAAGGATCATAGGGGCTTTCACTGCGCTTGGTGAACCCGCTGAGCCCGTCCTGCATCCGCAGTGTCCGGATTCGGTCCCGGCGTCCGGTCAGGATCTTGTGGGGGTAGCACTGGTGGCTGACATCCCAGATCAACCGATCACGCGGGGTGTCGAAGACGGCATGCAGGGCGACCGTCAACTCGACCACACCGAGGCCTGCGCCAAGATGCCCACCGGTTTCCGAAACGGCCGAAATCGTCTCCGCCCGCAGGTCCTGTGCCAGGCGATGCAGCTCTGCATCGGACAACGCCTTCATGTCCGCGGGCGTCACCACGCGGTCAAGAACAGGTGTCTCTGGTCTGTCGGTCATAACCCAGCTTCCAAAAAATCAGTTGTCGCGCGAGATAACGAACCGCGCCGCTGCCTGCAAGTTTTTCGCCGCCTTGCCATATGGGCTCAGAGCAGCTTCGGCCTCTTCGACCAGCTCTCGTGCCCGGCGTTTCGCGCCTTCCATCCCGAGCAGAGATACGAATGTGGCCTTGCCAGCCTCAGCGTCCTTTTGCAGGCGCTTTCCGGCCAGTTTCGCGTCCCCTTCGATATCCAAGATGTCGTCGGCGATCTGAAAAGCAAGGCCCAGCGCCTGCGCGTATTGGCGCAGAGGCGCAGGATCCGCTTTTGTCAGGACGGCACCGGCCTGCCCGGACCACTCAATGAGCGCGCCGGTCTTGCCCGCCTGAAGCTCCGTGATTTCATCAAGCGAAAGCGGAGTGGCTGCGCTCTCAGCCGCGATATCGCGCGCCTGGCCAAGCACCATCCCCTTTGCGCCACTGGCAACAGCAAGCGAGCTGATCAGGTCAAGCCGAACCTGGGCATCGGCCGAGGTCGCCGGATCAGCGAGGATCTCGAACGCAAGGGTCTGGAGTGCATCTCCGGTCAGAACCGCGATCGCCTCGTTCCATTTCTTATGAACCGTCGGGTGGCCGCGCCGCAAATCGTCGTCATCCATACAGGGCAGGTCATCATGCACCAGCGAATAGGCGTGGATGAGTTCTACGGCGCAGGCTGGTCCGTCGAGTTCATCGAAAGGCACGCCCAGAGCGGCACCGGTGGCGTACGTCAGTACCGGCCGGACACGCTTGCCGTCCGCCAGCGCCACATAGCGC
>JABDPP010000378.1 GCA_013042765.1 Litoreibacter sp. | reverse complement strand
ACACATGGCACGGCTCCTATGGCTGCTATCACACCGGCGGGCAGGATGTCGTCAATGCCATGGGGCTTCTCAAGCCCGACGCGATGACCTTCCACTGGGAATTCACGCTCGGCACCGAACGCGTGCTTGAGCACATCGAAAACATGGGCTTCCCGGCACTGGGACAGAACATCTTCGACGCCGAATGGGACGAGCCGGCCGAGAATTTCGAACCCTACACATGGTTCGAGCGTGGCGGCGCCAAGATCGCCGTGATCGGACAGGCGTTCCCCTATATGCCGATCGCGAACCCCGGCTGGATGTTCCCCGAATACTCCTTTGGCATTCGCGACGAGCGCATGCAGGAGATGGTCGACGAGGTGCGCGGCATGGGGGCCGAACTGGTCGTTTGCCTCAGCCATAACGGTTTCGATGTGGACAAGCAGATGGCCAGCATCGTGAGCGGGATTGACGTGATCCTGTCGGGGCACACACATGATGCACTGCCCGAACCCGCGCTTGTCGGTGAGACGATCATCGTGGCTTCGGGATCGAACGGAAAATTCGTCAGCCGGGTCGATCTCGACGTGCGGGACGGGCGCATGATGGGCTTCCGGCACAAGCTGATCCCGATCTTCTCCGACGTTATCACGCCGGATCCAGAAGTCGCGGCCCTAATCGATGAACAGCGCGCGCCCTACGCGGACCAGCTTTCGGAGGTGATCGGCAAGACCGACTCGCTGCTCTACCGCCGCGGGAACTTCAACGGAACATGGGACGATCTCATTTGCGACGCCCTGATTTCCGAACGTGATGCCGATATCGCGCTGTCACCCGGCGTGCGCTGGGGGCCTTCGATCCTGCCGGGGCAGGACATCACCCGCGAGGATATCTGGAACGTTACCTCGATGACCTACGGGCAGGCCTACCGCACGGAGATGACCGGCGAATTCCTGCATGTGGTCCTCGAGGACGTGGCCGACAACCTGTTCAACCCCGATCCCTATTACCAGCAGGGCGGTGACATGGTGCGCACCGGTGGGCTCGGCTACCGGATCGACATCACCAAGCCGCAGGGCAGCCGCATCACCGAGATGACGCTGCTGAAGACCGGCGAGAAGATCGATCCGGCCAAGACCTATCAAATTGCTGGCTGGGCCAGCGTCAACGAGGGCACGGAAGGCCCACAGATCTGGGATGTGGTCGAGAGCCACATCCGCAAGCAAGGCACGGTTTCCGTGTCCCCGAACAACAGCGTCGCGGTCGTCGGCGCATGAACAAGAAGACGGAGGAGAACATGTCCAACGGACCCTCACGGCGCAGTTTCCTGCGCGGCGCAGCAGCGGGAACGGCCTTAATGGCTGGCGCAGGTGCGGCAAAAGCCGACACGCCGGATCCGCTGATCACCGAAGTGCAACCCTGGGCCAGCGGCTTGGGCGACGGCGTGGACGCCACGCCCTACGGCCTGCCGATCGAATATGAAAGCGACGTCATTCGCCGCAACGTGGAGTGGCTGACCGCTGATACGATCAGCTCGATCAACTTCACACCGATCCACGCGCTGGACGGCACCATTACTCCACAAGGCTGTGCGTTTGAGCGCCACCACTCCGGTGCGATCGAGCTTAAGAAGCAGGATTACCGTCTGATGATCAACGGGTTGGTCGATGCCCCGCTGGTCTTCAGCTACGCTGATCTGGAACGCTTCCCACGCGAGAACCATGTCTATTTCTGCGAGTGCGCGGCGAATACCGGCATGGAATGGGCGGGGGCGCAGCTAAACGGCGCGCAGTTCACCCACGGGATGATCCACAACATGGAATATACCGGCGTGCCCCTGCGGACGATCCTCGAAGAGGCGGGCTTGGGCGCCGCGGGGGATCTTGCCGACAAGTGGGTCTACGTGGAAGGCGCGGATGCCTCCTCGAACGGGCGTTCGATCCCGATGGAGAAGGCGCTGGACGACGTGCTGGTGGCCTTCAAGGCCAATGGCGAAGCTCTGCGCAAAGAGCACGGCTACCCCGTGCGTCTCGTGGTGCCCGGCTGGGAAGGCAACATGTGGGTCAAGTGGCTCCGCCGCATCGAGGTGATGGACAGACCCGTTGAGAGCCGCGAAGAGACCTCGAAATACACCGACACGCTGGAGGACGGCAGGTCCCGCAAGTGGACCTGGGAGATGGATGCCAAATCCGTCGTTACCTCGCCCTCGCCGCAGTCACCGATCACCCATGGCAAGGGGCCGCTGGTTATTACGGGGCTCGCTTGGTCGGGTCGCGGAGCGATTACCCGTGTTGATGTGTCGAAAGACGGTGGCAAGACATGGGAGACCGCGCGTCTCGCCAAGCCCGGCGAGAAGATGGCGCTGACCCGTTTCTATCTCGACACCGATTGGGATGGCGAGGAGATGCTGCTGCAGTCCCGCGCCATGGACGAGACCGGCTATGTGCAGCCCACCAAGGCGCAGCTGCGCGAGGTGCGCGGGTTGAATTCGATCTACCACAACAACTGCATCCAGACCTGGTGGGTGCGCCCCAATGGGGAGGCAGAAAATGTCGAAGTTTCTTAACCTTACCACGGCCTTGGCACTTCTGGCCGCGCCCGCCTACGCTGACGGCTTCGGGATCGGGCGTCCAGCTCTGCCCGAGGAAATCGCAGCGTGGGATCTGGATGTCAGCCCCGACGGGACCGGGCTTCCCTCAGGCTCGGGTGATGTTCTGACCGGTGAGGAGGTCTTCGCCGAAAAATGTGCGGCCTGCCACGGTGACTTCGCCGAAGGGGTGGACAACTGGCCTAAGCTTGCCGGCGGCTGGGACACGCTGGCCGACGAGGACCCGTTGAAGACCGTGGGCAGCTACTGGCCGCACTTGTCGACCGCCTGGGACTATATCAACCGCTCGATGCCCTTTGGCGACGCGCAATCTCTGGCGCCCGATGAGGTCTACGCGATCGTGGCTTACATCCTTTTTTCGAACGATCTGGTGGATGACGACTTTGTGCTCGATCAGGACAACCTCGCCGCCTTCGAACTGCCCAATGCTGAAGGGTTCATCGTCGATGATCGCGTAGAGATGGAGCTTTCCAAATGGATCGGTGAGCCTTGCATGGAAAACTGCAAGGATGCGGTCGAAGTGACCATGCGCGCGCGGGTTCTTGATGTGACGCCAGACGAAGAGGGCGCGGAACAAGCGGCTGTGGAAGTCAAAGAAGAGGCTCCTGTGGTCGAGGTTGCCGCGGTTGATCCGGAGATGGTGGCCAAAGGCGAAAAGGTGTTCAAGAAGTGTAAGTCCTGCCATCAGGTTGGCGAGAAAGCCAAGAACCGTACGGGTCCAACCCTCAATGGGATTGTTGGGGCCGCTGCAGGTAAGGTGGAAGGCTTCAAATATTCCAAGGCTCTGAAGTCCAAGGCAGAGGAAGGGCTGGTCTGGAATGCCGAGGAGTTGGCGGCGTTTCTGGCCAAGCCGAAGAAATATATGAAAGGCACCAAGATGTCCTTCAACGGTTTGAAGAAAGAGAGCGATATCGAGGCCGTCACGCAATATCTCCAGACTTTCGCGGAGTAAGAGCGATGCCGCGGTTCTCTAAACTTCTCCCACTGGCCCTTGTCGCACTCCTCGCGGCGAGGGCCTCTTTTGGGGAGGTCGCTGGTGATCCCGAGCGGGGTGCAGTGGTTTTTGCCAAATGTGGCGGATGCCATCAGGTGGGTGAGGGTGCCAAGAACAGAATTGGGCCCCACCTGAATGGCGTATTCGGACGCATGGCAGCCGAGCTCGAGGGTTTTCCCTATTCAAAGTCGATCAAGCGCGCCGGTGCGGACGGGTTGATCTGGACGCGCGAAACACTCGACGCTTACATCGAAAACCCCCGGGTGCTGGTATCGGGAACACGGATGAGCTTTCGCGGCCTGAAGAAGGAACAGGATCGCGCGGACGTGCTGGCCTATCTTCGCACCTTCTCCGACGATCCGTCGAATATTCCTGAAGCGGAACCAACGGCGCTTGGCACGGATCATGATCTCGATCCGGCAATCCTCGCGATTCAGGGCGACCCGGAATACGGCGAGTACCTGTCGAACGAATGCACCACCTGTCACCAGACTGACGGCGCAGATGAGGGCATTCCGTCGATCACGCTCTGGCCGGAGGAAGATTTTGTAGTAGCCATGCATGCCTACAAGCGTAAACTGAGGCCCCACCCGGTCATGCAAATGATGGCCGGACGTCTCTCCGATGAGGAGATCGCGGCGCTGGCTGCATATTTTGCGAAACCAGAATAATAAAAAATTGAAAGGGAGAACGAGAATGAAACTGAACAGACGGCATTTCATTGCGACGGCGACGGCGGCAAGCGCCTCGCTTTCGGCACCGATGGTCAAGGCTGGCGGCCACGGCAAACCTCGCGTGGTCGTGGTGGGCGGCGGTGCAGGCGGCGCAACAGCTGCCCGCTACATCGCCAAAGACAGCAAGGGCGAGATCGATGTTACACTGATCGAGCCGACACGTACCTATTATACCTGTTTCTTCTCGAACCTTTATCTCGGCGGTTTCCGCGATATCGGCTCGATCGCCCATTCCTACGGCACGCTTGCGGTCGAGTACGGAATCAACGTCGTTCATGACTGGGCGACCGGCGTGGATCGTGACGCCAAGACGGTCGCGCTCGCAGGCGGTGGGGCCGTGCCCTATGACAAGCTGATCCTGAGCCCTGGCATCGATTTCGTTGATGGCGCCGTTGAAGGCTGGGATCTGAGCGCCCAGAATGCGATGCCGCACGCTTACAAGGCGGGCTCGCAGACCGAACTTCTTAAAGCGCAGATCATGGCAATGCCCGCAGGCGGAACTTTCGCCATGGTGGCCCCGCCCAACCCGTTCCGTTGCCCTCCCGGGCCCTACGAGCGGGTCTCGATGGTGGCGCATCTGCTGAAGGCAAATAACCCGACCGCAAAGATCATCGTCGCCGATCCGAAGCCGAAGTTCTCCAAGATGGCACTGTTCCAGGAAGGCTGGGCCGACAATTATGAAGGCATGGTCGATTGGATCGGACCGGATTTCGGCGGCAGCGACGTGTCAGTGAACCCGGCGGCCATGACTGTCACCATTGATGGTGAGGAGACCAAGGTAGACGCCTGTAACGTGATCCCGGCTATGAAAGCCGGACGAATTGCGGAGTTGGCTGGTGTCACCGATGGCAACTGGGCCCCGGTCAACGCGGCCGATATGTCCTCAAAGGCCGACGGTGATATCTACGTGCTCGGCGACGCGTCGCAACAGGGTGACATGCCCAAGTCCGGCTTCTCGGCAAACAGCCAGGCCAAGGTTTGCGCAAATGCCGTGCGCGGCGCGCTCACCGGCTCGAAAGTGTTCCCGGCAAAATTCTCCAACACCTGCTGGTCGCTGATCGACACCGAGAATGGCGTCAAGGTCGGGGCCACCTACGAGGCCACTGCCGAGAAGATCGCCAAGGTGGATGGGTTCATCTCGCAGACCGGTGAGGATGCCGCGCTGCGCAAGGCCACATACGAGGAATCCGTCGGCTGGTATGCCGGCATCACCTCGGACATGTTCGGCTGACGAAAAAAGAACTCGCCCGGCGACCTGATCTGGATCAAGGCCGCCGGGGTCTCGGCGCGATAGGCTGCTTTTCTAAGAGAGGGAGAGAACTATGCAGAAATTTCTGGGAGTTTGTGCCGTAATCCTCGGCCTTTGTGGCAGCGCCTTTGCCGCCGATGACACCACCGTCTACGAATTCGACGGCAGTTTTGATGATGCCGCCTTCGGTGTGGAAAGCGCCATTATCGATCGCGGACTGGTGATCGATTACGTCAGCCATACCGGTGAGATGCTGAACCGCACTGGCAGCGATGTCGGGAGCGATGCCAAGCTGTTCGAGGCCGCGGATATCTTCATTTTTTGCTCGGCGGTGCTGTCACGCAAGGTGATGGAGGCCGACCCCATGAACATCGCATTTTGCCCCTATGGGATCTTCGTGGCCGATCGCGGTGGTGAAGTGATGGTGGGCTACCGGAACTACCCGGATGGCCCGATGCAGGAGGTTCAGGCCCTGCTTGATGAAATTGTACGTGAAGCTGTCGGAAAGTAAGAATATCAATGGATTATCAGTCGTATTTTACATCTGCCCTTACGAAACTGAAGGACGAGGGCAATTATCGGGTTTTCGCCGATCTTGAGCGTCATCGTGGGGAGTTCCCGCGCGCGACCTGCCGTCGTGAGGACGAGTCGGATGTGACGATCTGGTGTTCCAACGACTATCTAGGCATGGGTCAGCACCCGGATGTTCTCGCTGCGATGCATGAGGCCCTCGACCGCTGCGGCGCAGGTTCAGGCGGAACCCGGAATATCTCCGGTACGACCCACGATCACGTTCTTTTGGAGGCCGAACTGGCAGATCTGCACGGCAAGGAAGCCGCGCTGCTCTTCACGTCCGGCTACGTCTCAAACTGGGCGGCGCTTGGCACGCTGGCCTCCCAGATTCCAAATTGCGTAGTGCTCTCTGACGCGCTCAACCACGCCTCCATGATCGAGGGCATCCGCCATTCCCGCGCTCAAAAGATGATTTGGGCCCATAACGATCTCGCGGATCTCGAAGCTAAGCTGGCCTCGCTTCCGCTCGAGCAGCCCAAGCTTGTGGCATTCGAATCTGTCTACTCGATGGATGGCGACATCGCACCGATCAAAGAGATCTGCGATCTCGCTGACCGCTACAACGCCATGACCTATCTTGATGAGGTGCACGCCGTGGGCCTCTACGGGCCGCGTGGCGGCGGTATCGCCGAGCGCGAAGGGCTGATGGATCGGCTCACGGTGATCGAAGGCACGCTGGGCAAGGCCTTTGGAGTTGTCGGGGGTTATATCGCGGCATCGAAAGAGCTCTGCGATTTCGTGCGTTCCTTTTCCAGCGGGTTCATTTTTACGACGGCTTTGCCTCCCGCAGTTGCGGCAGGGGCTGCGGCCTCGATCCGCCATCTCAAGTCGAGCACGGCAGAGCGTGAGGCGCATCAGGCGCGCGTCGCTCAGGTGCGGGAGCGGCTGGACGAGATCGGCATTCCCCACGAACCCAACCCCAGCCACATCATTCCGGTGATGGTAGGCGATCCGATGAAATGCAAATACATCTCCGACATTCTGCTGGAACAGTACGGGATCTATATTCAGCCGATCAATTTCCCGACCGTGCCGCGCGGCACCGAGCGCTTGCGGATCACGCCGTCACCGGTGCACTCGCAGGAAGATGTCGATCGGTTGATAGACGCGCTCGAGGCGCTTTGGGTCCAGTGTCAGCTGGCCCGCCGGCCGATGGCTGCTCAATAGGAGCCATCGGACGGGCGAAAGCAGCTTGTTTTACTCGAATTCCATCTGTTCGTAGACACGGCCCGCGTTGCGGGTCGCCAGCTCCTCGAATGTGTCGAGATGCATGAAGGGCGACTGGTCGACGTAATAGGCGTCGGCTAGATCTCCGCCCGCATCGAGATGTTCGCCGACCTTCCCGCGCAGATATTCTAGGTAGCCTTTCGTATAGCGGCGGACCTGATCCATGTTGGTCGGGTGGCCGTGGCCCGGGATGACATAGATGGCTTCTAGGGCTTCGAACTCGTTGTCCCATGTCTCCAGCCAGTCGGCTGTAATCGTGTCTTCGAAGATCGGCAGCATGCGCTCGTGGAACGCCATGTCTCCCGAAATCACGAGGTTCTGGTTGGGCAGCCAGACGACGATATCGCCGGGGCTGTGCGCCGGGCCGAGATGACGGGCCTCGATGCGGAAATCGCCCATCTCGATGATGTACTCGTCCTCGAACGTCTCGGTGGGAAGCGCGATAAAGGTCCCGTCGGCGCGTTCGCGCGCGACCCGTTTGGCCGCTTCCAGCGATTGGGGGCCGCGATCCTCGAATTCCTCAGCGGCTTCGATATGGGAAACGATCGCCACGCCCTGTTCTGACCAATAGGAATTGCCGAGCATGGCATGTCCCTGACCGTTTTCCGTGAATACCAGTTTTACCGGCTGCTCCGTCACGGCTTTGATTTCCTCATGGAGGGCTTTGGCCAGTTGGTAGGATCCGCCGGAATTGACCACGATGACGCCTTCGCCGGTCACGATGAAACTGAGATTGTTGTTGTGGCCTGCATTTTCATAGGTGGACGGCGCGGTTGCACCGATGGCCGAAAACACACCCGGGATCACCTCGACAGGCTTCTGATAGAGGACGGAGGCAGGATACTGGTCCGGAATATCTTCGCTGGCTTTCGCAGGGCCTGCAAATGCCAAAAGGGAGATACTCAGCGGGAGAAACAGGGTTTTCATAGTCTCAGACCTCCGGAACAAAGCGATAGGAATTGTCATGGCGCTCGGCCCGGCCGACGCCGCCGTTTGGAAGGTGGAATCCGATCATTGGCACCTGTTGGGAGGCCAGCTGGTCCAGCAACGCCATCCGCGTGGCGATGCCCATGTCCTGATCCTGATCAGAGCCCGAGGGCAGTTCCGGACGTTCGAACCCGACATGATGGTTGACGATGGCGTCCCCTACGAGCATGGCGGACTGGTTGCCGGAGCGCAGCTCGAACGCCATGTGTCCGGGCGTGTGCCCGAATGTGGCCTGCGCGGCGACGCCGGGAAGGATTTCTGCGCCGTCCTCGAAGAAACTGATCTGGCCGTCGATCGCCTCAAGGCGGCGTTTGGCACCAACGGCGAAGGTGACCCGGCCTTCGGATATCGTGTTGACGGTGTCGGGGTCCATCCAATAGTCGAACTCGACGCGCCCCATCAGGTACTCCGCCTCGGGGAAGGTGGGATCGTCAAAATCATCCAGAAGCCCCCAGATATGATCGGGATGCCCGTGGGTGAAGACGACATGGGTGACGTCCTCGGGCGTCACATCAAGCGCCTCCAGCGTTTCCAGCAGCTTGCCCGCAGATGGCATGAAATCCTGACCGGAGCCCACGTCGAACAGAACTGTGTTCGTGCCGTCGCGCAGCAGCGTGACATTGCAGGGCGGGGTTAGCTGGTCGGGCGAGATATTGTTGCGCTCCAGAACGGGGGCGATCTCGCTCAGAGGAACGTCACCTCCAAGCAGGAAATCGGCCGGCAGAACGAGATTTCCGTCGCTGACCGTATCAATGCGCAGTCCGCCCATATCGATCTGGGTCGCACCGAAACTGGGCCTTAGAGGGAGCATTCCACCCGCGCCAATCGCGGTAGCGCCCAGGATCAGGTTTCGCCGGGTGATTTGCATGACGGGTTCCTCCAAAAATTCCAACTTTTGAATATGACTATTTTCAATGAAAAGCAATAGAAAACCCTTGGAATCAGGGGTTTTCTAACCGGAGGACTGTGAGGTGGCCGCTATGGCGGTCGCTTGGGCTCTAACCTGCGCTACCCGCGCGCAGATCGTGCTTTAGAGCGCGTTGACCGGCACCTTTAACATCGGGTTTCCGTCCTCGTCGCACGGCACTTCGCCGGCGCGCATGTTCACCTGCAAAGACGGAATGATGAGCCGGGGCATATCGAGCTGTGCGTCGCGTTCCGTGCGGAACTTGATGAACTCCTCCCGGGTCTTGCCGCCGCCGACGTGAATGTTGTGGGTCTTCTCGTCGCCCACAGTGGTTTCCCAGGCGATATCACGCCCGTTGGGCCCGTAGTCATGGCACATGAAGAGCCGCATTTCGTCGGGCAGAGCCAGGAGTTTTTGAATTGAATCGTACAACTCTCCGGCATCTCCACCCGGAAAATCGGCACGGGCTGAGCCGCCATCGGGCATGAAAAGCGTGTCGCCCACGAATACAGCGTCGCCGATCACATGCGCCATGCAAGCCGGCGTGTGCCCCGGCGTATAGAGCGCGACGGCGTCCATCTGGCCGATCTTGTAGGTGTCGCCGTCCTCAAACAGGGCGTCGAACTGGCTGCCATCGCGCTGGAATTCGGTGCCCTCGTTGAAGACCTTTCCGAACGTGTCCTGCACGATCATGATTTTCGATCCGATCCCGATTTTTCCGCCCAGCTTTTCCTGGATATAGGGCGCCGCAGAGAGGTGGTCGGCATGGACATGTGTTTCGATGATCCATTCCAGCTTTAGCCCGCTGGACGTGATGAAGTCGATTATCTCGTCGGCATGCTCATAGGTGATGCGGCCTGCGGCGTAGTCGATATCCATCACCGAATCCATGACAGCGCAACTCGTGCTTGCCGGATCGCGGACGACATAGCTGATCGTGTTAGTGGCCGGGTCGAAAAACGCCTGAACCTCGGGTTTCGTTGAAAGATCCAGTGGGTAATCTGTCATGTCGAGACTCCTTTGCGCATTGCGCGATTATACGCCTGGTGAGGGACGTGTCATCATCGGAACGTTCTTTGCCAGCCACATACCGATGAACATGGCAGGTACGAAAATGAGGGTGCCGGGTGCCGCTAGCGGCAGCGCGGTGAGCGCGGGGCCGGGGCAGAAACCGCCAAGCCCCCAACCGATGCCAAAAAGAGCAGCCCCGCCAAGAAGCGGCGCGTCCAGATCCGAGCGGCTCGGAAGCCGGAAACGCTCGTCGAACAGCGGGCGACCACGTTGTGCCACCAGCCGAAAGCCGGGCAGGGTGACGGCAATCGCACCACCCATCACAAAGGCGAGGCTGGGATCCCATGTGCCAAACACATCAAGGAAGTTCTGAACCTTGGCTGGATCGGCCATGCCGGAGATGACGAGGCCGAGACCGAAGACAAGACCGGCGATCAGAGCGGAGAGGTTCTTCATGGCTTATCCTCCGATTACGTGGCGCAGCAGGTAGACGCTGACGAAAGCTGTCGCCATGAATGTCAGCGTCGCAACAAGCGAGCGCGAGGACAGGCGCGCGAGGCCGCAGACCCCGTGCCCGGACGTGCAGCCATTGCCAAACACAGAGCCGAATCCTACCAGCAGACCGGCAATAGCCAGCAGGGGCAGGTTGTTCGATACCGTTTGCGTCGGAAGTGCCCCGTTGACAAACGCATAGACCGGTGCCGCGAGCAGAAGGCCCCCGATGAAAAACAGCCCTGGCCGTTCCTCGCTGCCGCCCAGACGTGCGTCAAGCAGGCGGGAGGCGATACCGCTGATCCCGGCAATCCTGCCATTCAACCCCATCAGGATAACAGCTGATACTCCGATCAGCATGCCTCCGATCAATGATGCGAAAGGTGTAAATTCCGTTGCCATGTCTTGCTCCCGGCGAGTCCTATAAACATATTCCAATTATTTAATGTATATCAGCCTCATTTGCAATCCAAGAGGGATGCGTCACTTGGGATCGGGGTGGCTCTCGCGCAGCCAGTCCTTCTCAAAGGCGATGTCACTGGCCCCCGCGAAGCGGGCCATTCGCTCCAGCTCTGTCGTCAGGCGTTGCACGCGACCTTTGCCCACTTCGATATGAACTTCGGGCCAAAAGGCCCTGACTTTCAGGCATGTTTCGGCTCTCAGGCACTTCATGTCTATGCGCCCGATGGGGCGATCACCTTCGAAAACCGGAAAGACGTAATAGCCATAGCGCCGCTTTGGCTCTGGCACGAAAATCTCGATCCTGTAGGAGAACCCGAACAACCGCTCGGCCCGTTTGCGATCCCGAAGCGCCGGGTCGAAGGGCGAAAGAATCCGGACCCGTTCCGACGGAGCTGTGTTATCTGCGGCTTGTGCAATGATGTCGGGACGCGCAAGGCAGCGGCGTCGCGGTCCATCCGCACTTTCGACCTCGACGGGTACGATCGCGCCGGTCGCGCAGGCCGCCTCGCACCAGGCGCGGGCCTCATG
>JABDPP010000375.1 GCA_013042765.1 Litoreibacter sp. | reverse complement strand
GTCGTGACCCGAACGCGTTCTCGATGGTGGTCGTCATCGACAAGGCATTGCCGTAGCGGTCGACGATCGAGATATGGGAGGTCGACGGCAATTCGATCGACGCATCATCCGCCCAAAGCAATGCGTGATCGAAGGCCGGGGTTCCGGGGATCACCACGGGCAGGGCGTCATCGCCTGTCAGCAACTTGGCGCGCTCTTCGAGATAGGCGGGATCGATCAACCCCTTGGTCGGTACCGGGACGAAGTCGCTGTCGGCCATGTAGCGGCCGCGGTCAGCGAAGGCGAGGCGCGAGGCATCACCGATCAAACGCCAGGCCCGCGGGTTGTCGGGGCCCAATGCGCCCAGATCGACCCTGTCCAAGAGCCCGAGGATTTGCCCCACGGTCAGACCACCCGACGATGGCGGACCCATGCCGCAGACCTCCATGAGGCGGTAGGATGCGCAAACCGCTTCGCGTTCCTTGACCGTGTAGGCGTCCAGGTCCTGCAACGAGAGTGTCCCCGGCTTGCCGAGGGCGTCGCGCGCTGTGGAGACGATATCTTCCGCGATCGGGCCGGAATAGAAGGTCGAACTGCCTTCGGTGGCAAGACGGCGCAGCGTTGCACCATAGGCAGGGTTTTTCAGTGTGCCGCCCGATTGGATCGGGTTGCCGCCCGGCAGGAAATAGGACCGGGTTGGCGCGAAGGTGGCGAGCCGCTCCGCATCGCGGGCCACGAGACTGGCAAGGCGCGGGGAGACCTCGAACCCGTTCTCCGCCAGCGCAATTGCATCATCGAAAAGTCCTCCCCAGTTTGCGCGTCCCCAGCGCCTGTGCGCCGCATCCAACAGGGCGGGGGTTCCGGGTGTGCCCACCGACAGCCCGCCGATGACAGCATCGAAGAATTTCAGAGGCGCGCCGCTCTCGTCCTGAAACAGTTGCGGTGTGACGGCGGCCGGTGCTGTTTCCCGCCCGTCGAGCGTTGTCAGCGTCCCGTCCCGCCCGTCATACCAGACAAGAAATGCGCCGCCCCCGAGCCCGGAGCTCTGCGGCTCCACCAGCCCCAGCACCGCCTGCGTGGCGATCATGGCATCCGCGGCGGTGCCGCCTTCGCGCAGGATCCGCGCTCCCGCGCGGGCCGCGAGCGGGTTTGCGGCTGAGATCATCCAGTCCTTTGCGCGGACCGGAGGCGTTTCGGTGGCAGGGCGCAAACCTGTCGATGCTTCTGGAGCCAGCGCGTCTGCTGCCTGCTGGGCAGAAGCCGGCAGAATGCCTGCAAGACAGAAGAGAATGAGGATTAGTCGAAACATCAGGGCCTCCTTGCCGGGATTTGCGCGCGACCGGAGGTTCAGAATGACACATCGCCCTGTTCGGACAAGCAGTCAGTTGCCCGATAACGCGTTTGGCAGGCATTTGAGGCCGCTTTGGTGGTTGACACGACGGGTGACACGTTTAGAAGGCAGGCTTCCAGATATTTCCGGGCAGTGCGCCTGCCCGCGTGAGGAGAATCAAGATGGCGAAGCCGACCACAATCAAGATCCGCCTGAACTCGTCCGCAGGCACAGGCCACTTCTATGTGACCAAGAAGAATGCCCGCACCATGACCGAGAAGATGGTGGTGCGCAAATACGATCCCGTTGCGCGCAAGCATGTCGAATACAAGGAAGGCAAGATCAAGTAATCTGCCCCTTCTTTCGAGAGATCAGAAGCCGCGCTCCAATAGCGCGGCTTTTTTCGTTTCATGAGGTTGGGTTGCATGTTCAATTTGAGAGCGACACAGAAATCAGATCTCGCTGCGCTGGATGCTTTGCTCGCGCGCAGCTACCCGGTGCTGCTCAAACCAGACTACCCGCCCTCCGTTTTGGTGACTGCCTTGCCGATTATCAGCCGAGCCCAGCCCGCTCTGCTCGTGTCGGGCACCTATTATGGTGTCTTTGACGGGGATAATCTGGTTGGGGCAGGCGGTTGGAGCCGTGCGGCCCCGAATGTGCAGAGGACTTTTCCTAAGACGGGCCATATACGTCACGTGGTAACTGACCACAGACGGACCAGGCAGGGCATCGGGAGCGCCCTTATGGATCGGGTCATCGCCGCAGTACGAGCGGATGGTATAACGCGCCTTGCGTGTCAGTCGACACGCACTGCAGTGCCGTTTTACCAGGCTATCGGGTTCGAGCCGTTGGGTGAAGTACAGGTCCCACTGCGCCCCGGGATCACATTTCCGGCTGTGAAAATGCAAATGCGCCTGTGAATTTTCCGTTGCCGTGTGGACCTGCCCATCTTAGGCTCTTTGCAAAACAAACAAGAAGAGGGTTAGAGCAGTGAAAAGAATCGTTTTAGTAGCGGCACTCTTTCTTTCGGGCTGTTCGGAGCCGAACTGGATGACGAGCCTGAATTTTGTGCCTGATACCTTTACCGCAACCTCCCAAGGGGCGCGGTTCAGCCCATATACATTGGCGGAATACAAAGCCCGGGCGGCACGGCGTGAGCCGGGGCTCACACCGGTTCTGTCTTATGTCGAAGCGCAAGTGGCGGAGGAGGAGACCGAATGGGACAAGACGGTACTGGCAGGCTATGCCGCGCCGGCCATTGCGGCCCAGCCCGGAGCGACGCGCACCGATCTTAAGCGCTATGAGACAGCGGCCAAGACTGGCGGCAACCGCCTCAACGCAGCCCAGGTTGCATCTCAGACCCCAAGTTCGGGCGCGTCCAATAAATCCAACAACACGACCTTTAAGATCGCCAACGAGCGTTTGCGGCTGCGCAAAGTTTTGGTTTCCGGGCAGGACTATGCAGTTGTGAGCCCGGCCTGCTGGCAGTGGAGCGATTGTCCGATCGAGACGGATGCGGGAAGCACGCTGCGCAGTGCCGTCGCGGTTCGGACCGGATGTGGTGTCGGGGAAGGCTATTTCTCAAACCGGCAAAAGGGACCAACCACCGTCGTGATGCCGCTTATCTGCGGATAAGAAAGACCTTGGAGTACAAGAAAAAAGGGCCGGCAAATGCCGGCCCTTTTTCCGTAAGATTTGAACAAATTATTCGCGGTTGCCCAGGAACTGGAGCAGGAACAGGAACATGTTCAGGAAGTTCAGATACAGGCTGAGCGCGCCCATGATCGCGGATTTCGCGATCCATTCGGCTTCGCCATGCTGCGCCATCTGGATGTACTCGGTCTTGATCCGCTGCGTGTCGTAAGCAGTCAGGCCAGCAAAGATCAAAACACCAAGCACGGAAACTGCAAACTGAATTGCGGGCGAGCCGATGAAGATGTTGATGACCGAAGCTACGATCAGGCCGATCACGCCCATGATCAGGAACGAGCCCCAACCGGAGATATCTTTCTTGGTTGTGTAGCCGTAGAGGCTCAGGCCTGCGAAGGCGATTGCCGTAACGAAGAACGTCTGCGCGATCGACATGCCGGTGTAGACGGCAAAGATGTAGCTGATCGACAGGCCCATCAGGGCGGAGAACGCCCAGAACACGAGCTGCGCTGCGCCAGCCGACATGCGGTTGATCATTGCACCGAATGCAAAGACGACAATCAGCGGAGCAAACATAACAACCCAGCGCAACGGCGTGCCGAAGATGGCTGCCAGCATGGCTTCGTTGTTGCCCACGGTGTAAGCGACCGCGCCGGTGATCAGCATTGCGATGGACATCAACCCGTATGTTTTGTTCATGTGAGCCTTGAGGCCCTCGTCGATGGCTGCTGTGTGGGAACCCACACCCGCAGTACGCACCGTTTCGTATTCCGCCATGAATTTTCTCCCTTTCAGGCATTCTGAATCAGACCCTCGGTTCAATGAGTGCCTGTATGCGCGAAATGTGGTGCAGTGACCTGACGTTTTCAAGGCAATCCGCCACGACGGAACGCTTTTTTCGGCGCGAATGGTGAATCAGAGACGGGTCTCAGTGTGACCAATAGGCGGGCGCGTCCCAAATCGGGCGATTTGCCTCATTTTTGACCGCTTCACGGCTCAGCCCGAGGTCCTCGAGGCGCGCATCATCCAAAGAGAGCAGCGCGCGGCGCTGGCGATACAGGTCGAGATAGCCCAGAAGACCGGTGCGGCGGGCGGTGCGGTGACAGGTGGAGCAGCTTTCAGAGATATATGCCATGTTCGTTTCCTCAGTGTGTTTGTGATGCATTTTGCAATTCGCATCATTTCTCTTGATCTATTTGCCAGAACGTGATCCATTTTGAAAATGAATGATTGATGACCAATGCATCACGGATATTGATATGGCTCGAAATCTTGATCTGACATCCCTGCGGTCCTTCGTGGCCGTCGCCGACAGTGGCGGCGTGACCAAGGCGGCGGGTTTTCTTCATCTCACGCAATCGGCCGTGTCGATGCAGCTCAAACGGCTGGAGGAGGCGCTTGATCTGCAATTGTTCGATCGCGCCAATCGCAGCGTCAGCCTCACCAAGGAAGGGGAGCAGCTGCTCAGCTATGCCCGGCGGATGCTGGCGCTCAACGACGAGGCTTATACCCGCCTGACCGCCAAGGACTATACAGGAGAGATCGTTCTGGGTGTGCCGCATGATATCGTTTACCCGGCCATCCCGACTGTTCTTCAGAAATTCAACTCCGCTTTCCCGCGCATGCGGGTTCAGCTTTTGTCATCCTACACCCGCAAGCTGCGTGAGCAGTTTTCTCGCGGGGAGTGCGACATCATTCTGACGACCGAAGAAACCTGTGGCGACCGGGGCGAGACCCTGACTGCGCGCCCGTTGGTTTGGATCGGTGCGCCGGGCGGCCATGCGTGGAAGGAGCGCCCCCTGCGCTTGGCCTTTGAGCATAACTGTTATTTCCGCGGACCGGTTCAAAAGCGCCTCGATGAGGCGGGGATCCCGTGGGAAATGGCCGTGGAGTCGGACTCGACGCGCACCGTCGAAGCTTCGGTCAGTGCCGATTTGGCGGTCCATACCGTGATCGAGGGCACCGCGCCACCTTATGTCGAAACGATCAGCCACCTTGGTGCGCTGCCTACGCTGCACGATGTGCGGATCAACATGTACTGTTCCGACCTGGCCAAGAGCCCGGCGGAGACCGCGCTTGCCGACCTGCTGCGCGCGGCCTTTACCGGCGTTTCGCTTACACCGTCACAATCACTTTCCCCGTCGATTGACGAGAGCGCAGAAGTTCCAGCCCCTCATTCGCCTGCTCAAGTGGCACTCGGTGGCTGATATGGGGCGTGATCTGTCCGGCTTCATGCATCGCGAACAGCTTGGCGAGGCTGTCGGTGAGAACTTCCGGCCGGAACGCGGTGTATCCACCCCAGTAGAACCCTAGAACACTGATATTTTTGACTAATATGTGGTTTGCGGCGATCGAGGGAACCTCGCCGCTGGCAAATCCGATGACCAGAATCCGGGCTTCGGGATTACAGGCCCGCAGCGCGGCTTTGAAGAGCGCGCCGCCTACGGGATCATAGACAACATCGGCGCCACCCAGACTTTTGACGATCTCGCGCAGGTCATCCGTATCGGTGTCGATCAGGTGATCCGCGCCCCGCTCTCTGGCGATCTTCAGTTTCTCCGATCCGCGGGCAGCTGCAATAACAGTCGCGCCCATCTGTTTTCCAAGCTCCACCGCAGTCAGCCCGACACCTCCGGCGGCACCCAGAACCAGAAGGGTCTCGCCGGGTTTCAGGTTTGCGCGATGCTCCAGTGCCACGTGACTGGTGGAATATGCGACCTGAAAGGCAGCGGCTGCCTCGAAATCCATGTCATCGGGCAGGGTCACACACAGGGAGGCTGGGAAAAGGCCGAACTCCGCAAGACCGCCATTTCCGCCGTAAACGCCGACGCGGGTTCCGATTGCCGGCTCCGTAACACCCGCGCCGTGGCCCGCAACAACGCCCGCCACTTCCATCCCTGGCGAGAAGGGCAGCTCAGGAAGCACCTGATATGTGCCCTTGATCATCAGCAGGTCGGCAAAGTTCAGGCCGCAGGCATGGATGCGGATCAGCACTTCGCCCGGTCCGGGCTCAGGTGTATCTGCCTCCTGCAGGAGGGCGGGCTGTCCGAATTCAACGACTTGTAGTGCGCGCATGGCGGGATCCTTTGCGAAATGTTGCGGCGACGTTAATTCGCGCGCGATCCGCTGACCAGATCTGTCAGTGAAGTTTCCGTCTGTGCGCTGCAAGTTCAGACAAATCAGGCGATCTTGCTTGATCCCGCCCCCCGGCCTGTGCGACCGCTCTAGGGTAGATCCTTTTGAAAGCTTCCTGACGTGGACGAAAAGCAGAAATCCGATTTCGTTGATCTGGCCCACCGGCTGGCGGATGCCGCCAAGGCTGAGACTCTGAGCTATTTCCGTGGCGGTGCGCTTGCGACCCAGTCCAAGGGGGAAGTGGGTTTCGATCCTGTGACTGCTGCGGACCGGGCGGCCGAGCGGATCATGCGCGAGATGATCGAGGCTGAGCGGCCCGATGACGGGATCCTCGGAGAGGAATTCGGTCCCAAGGAGAGCGCGTCTGGCCTGACATGGGTGCTCGATCCCATTGATGGGACACGTGGTTATATCTCCGGGACGCCAACGTGGGGCACGCTGATTGCGCTGCATGACGGGAGCCAACCGGTGGTGGGGCTGATCGACCAGCCCTATATCGGCGAGCGCTTCACCGGGGCAGGGGAACTTGCGACCTTTTCCGGGCCGCACGGATCGTCTGGCTTGCAGGTCTCAGCAACAACGCAGATCTCGAACGCAGTGATCTTCACAACTTTTCCGGAGATCGGTAGCGCAACGGAACAGGCCGCGTTTCATGCGCTCGCCTCTGAGTGCCGACTGACGCGCTACGGGATGGATTGCTATGCCTATGCGCTGCTGGCCATGGGCCAGATCGATCTAGTGATCGAGGCGGGGCTGCATGCCTATGACATTCAGGCCCCTATTGCTGTGATCGAAGCTGCGGGCGGGATCGTGACCACTTGGGGTGGCGGGGCTGCGGATCAGGGCGGTCGGGTCATCGCTGCAGCGACACCCCAATTGCATGAAGCCGCGTTGGAGGTGCTCGCGCGACATGTCTGAGATGCTGCTCAAAGACGCCGATATCATCGTGACCATGGATGATGACGCGCGCGAGTTGCAACGAACGGACATCTTAGTCCGAAATGGTGTCATCGCTGAGCTGGGGCAGGGATTGCAGAGCACAGGGGAGGTTGTGAACCTGCGCGGCTGCGTGGTGACGCCGGGTCTGGTGAACACGCATCATCACCTCTACCAGACGCTGACCCGCTCCGTTCCGGGCGGACAGGATGCGCTTCTCTTCGGCTGGCTACAAACGCTCTATCCGATTTGGTCGCGTTTTGGGCCTGAGGAGATGTTCACCTCCGCGCAGATCGGCTTGGCGGAACTGGCGCTCTCAGGCTGCACGATGACATCAGATCACCTCTACCTCTTTCCCAACGGTGCAAGACTGGAGGATACGATCGCGGCTGCGGGTGAAATCGGTATGCGGTTTCATCCGACCCGCGGCGCGATGAGCATTGGTGAAAGTGACGGCGGCTTGCCGCCAGATGCTCTTGTCGAAAGTGAAGCGGCCATCCTTGAAGATTGCATCCGCGTGGTGGATGCCTTTCACGATGCAGGCCCCGGTGCCATGGTCCGCGTTGGCCTCGCGCCTTGTTCGCCTTTCTCGGTCAGCCGGGAACTTATGCGCGATGCGGCACTTCTGGCTCGTGACAAGGGCGTGATGTTGCACACGCATCTGGCCGAGAATGATGAGGATATCTCCTACAGCCTTGAGAAATTCGGGTGCCGTCCGGGCCAATATGCCGAGGATCTGGGCTGGACGGGAGAGGATGTCTGGCACGCCCACTGCGTTAAACTCGACAGTGCCGAGATTGATCTTTTCGCACGGACGGGCACGGGGGTCGCGCATTGCCCCTGCTCGAATTGCCGGCTGGGTTCGGGTATCGCGCCGGTCCGGGCCATGCGGGACGCGGGCGTGCGGGTCGGGCTCGGGGTTGATGGATCGGCCTCCAATGACAGCGGCAATCTCGTGGCGGAGGCGCGGCAGGCCATGCTGCTACAGCGGGTGTCCCGCAGCGCGGACGCAATGAGCGCGCGCGAGGCTCTGCGGATCGCGACGCGTGGGGGTGCCGAAGTTCTCGGGCGCGGCGGTGAGTGCGGTCAGATCCGGCAAGGATACCGCGCTGACATTGCGGTCTGGGATGTCAGCGGCATCGAGAGCGCAGGCAGTTGGGACACGGCTGCGCTGCTTCTTGCCGGTCCGACCCGGGTCCGCGATCTTTTTGTGGAAGGCCGGCAGATTGTGCGCGATGGTCAGGTGACATCGATTGATCTGCCGCGCGCGATTGAGCGCCAGCGGGATTTGGCAAGCGTTTTGGCCGTCTGAAGGAGGCTACATTTTGCGATACCTGGTGTTTCTGGGCCTGATGATCATGACGGCATGCGGGTCCGCCACGAGAACAGAACGGGCTCTGGTGCCGCTCTCCGTATCTGCAGCCTCCCAGAATACCGACTCAGCCGGTACCCTGCTGAACAACATCCGCACGGCGCGGGCCCTGCAGCCGGTGACGCAATCGCCCAAGCTGGTGACGGCAGCCACCCGACATGCCCGCGACCTCGCCCGGACGCGGCGGTTATCTCACCGTGGATCGGACGGCTCCTCCATGATCGAACGGGCTGGACGATCTGACTACGCCTATTGCTTCGTGGCGGAGAATATTGCGCGCGGTCAGCCCGATACGGAAGCGGTGATGCGCGACTGGATGGCGTCACCGGGGCACCGGGCAAATATCCTGTCACCCAGAGCCAAGGAATTTGGGCTTGCGCGAGCCGACGACACCTGGGTGCTCGTCTTGGGGGATGCAAGCTGCTAGAGTACTTTCGCTCCGCCGATCCAGACATCATGAATGGCCCGGTCATCGCCCATCATGATCGTGGGAAACACCGCTTCCCAGATATCGTTGGCCATGTTGTGGCGCTGTGAAATCGCTGGGGTCGAGGCCAGATCCAGAACGATCAGATCCGCCTCGTAGCCTTCGCGCAGGTTGCCAACCCGTTTGCCCAAATGCAGAGACTGTGCGGATCCGCAGGTTGCCAGCCAGAGCAGTTGTGCTGGATGAAGGGCAATGCCGCGCAGCTGGCTAATTTCGTAGGCTGCGGCCATCGTGCGCAGCATCGAAAAGGACGACCCGCCGCCCGTGTCGGTGGCCAGGCCCACATGCTGCCCTTCGGCCTTGAGCCCTACCATGTCGAACAGGCCCGAGCCGATGAAGGTGTTGGAGGTTGGGCAATGGATCAGGGCCGCCCCATGCTCCGCCAGCCGATCTTTTTCGCGCGCCTCCAGATGAATAGCGTGACCGTAGAGGCCTCGCTCCCCCAGCAGGCCGTGAGTCTCATAGGTATCGAGGTAGTCCTGCGCCTCGGGGAACAGAGATCTGACCCATTCTATCTCCTCGAGCTGTTCGCTGAGATGGGTCTGCATCAGGCAATCGGGATGCTCTGCCCATAGTGCGCCAAGCGCCTCGAGCTGCTCTTCGGTGGAGGTGGGGGAGAACCGAGGCGTAATCACGTATCCAAGCCTGTCGACCCCGTGCCACTTTTCCAGCAGGGCCTTGCTCTCATCATAGGCGGACTGGGCTGTGTCGCGTAGGTCGCCGGGTGCGTTGCGATCCATGCATGTCTTGCCCGTCAGGGCTCTGACCCCGCGGCGCTGGGCTTCCTTGAAAAAAGCTTCGACGCTGGCGGGGTGGATCGTGGCATAGCTGACTGAGCAGGTCGTGCCATGCGCAAGCGCCAGATCGAAATACCGCTTGGCGATCTCGTCGGCGTAATCGGGATCGGCGAACTTGGCCTCTTCCGGAAAAGTGTACGTGTTGAGCCAGTCAATTAGCCGTTTGCCCCAACTGGCGATCATGGCCGTCTGGGGATAATGCAGATGCGCGTCGATAAACCCGGCCATTACCAGACGCTCGCCGTACTCGTGGACGGTCGCGCCTTCGGGAGGCGTTACGCGATCTGCCGGACCGACATCGGTGATAATTCCGTTCTGGATCACAACGGCGCCGTGGCGATGCCAATCGAACGCATGTTCCAGGTCGGTGAGGAACGGGTCCGCCGTATAGCCAAGTGTCTGGCCGTAAAGGATATGCGTCGTGCTGATCACCCGCGAAGGCTATCTCGGTGTGCCGTAAAAGGAAATCGGAGAAACGGCCTATCCCAGTGCCCCGGCTTTGGTTAGGGTTTCGGCAAAGCAGCGAGAACGATCCGTTCAGGCAGATTGAACCCATGACCGACACCGACCTGATGAACACGGAAAGCCCTGACGACGATTACGCGCTGGAGCGGGGCTTGGTGGATGCGGTTCTGGATGCCGTTGAGGCGACGGACGCGCAACGTCTCGACAATTTGCTGGAACCTCTGCATCCGGCCGATATTGCCGACCTTCTGGAGCAAATCAGCGCTGTGGAGCGTCGGTCTTTCCTGTCGCTCTGGTCCACGGGACTGGACGGTGAAGTGCTCTCCGAACTTGAGGAGAGCTTGCGTGAAGAGGTCGTCGAGTTCCTTCCCCAGCAGGTTCTGTCCGACGCGGTCCGCGAGCTGGACTCAGACGACGTGGTCGATCTGCTGGAAGATCTTGGCGATCATCAGCAGGGCTTGGTCCTTGACTCGCTCGAAGAAGGCGACCGGATCGCCGTTGAACAGGCTCTGTCCTACCCGGAGTTTTCCGCCGGCCGACTGATGCAGCGAGAACTGGTCGTGGCGCCGGCGAGTTGGAACGTAGGCGAGGCCATTGACCATTTGCGAGCAGAGGAAGACCTGCCGGAGCAGTTCTACCATATCATCATGGTCGATCCGGCCTATCACCCCGTGGGCCACGTGAC